>NZ_JBSFIE010000033.1:0-81025 GCF_053597395.1 Streptomyces sp. NPDC001415 | reverse complement strand
CCCTCGCGGGCTTTCCTCCGGGCGCTTCCCTCCGGTATTTCGTGTTCCGACTCTATCAGACTCTTTCGTGTCCGATTCCCCGTCGAATTGGGGTTTGCCTTCCCGGCTGTTGGGCCGTTCCGACGTCCCGAACTCTAGCTGATTTCTCCGGCCGATTCATAATCGAGTCTTCCGGTTCGACCTGGAATTGAATTCGGCATGCCGAAATCGCTCCCGGTCGGGAGATCGTGCTGAGTATGGGTGCCGCAGAATCTGCGGCGGACGGCTGCTGCAGAACCGTTCCGGCTCCGTGGCAACTCGAAGGACCTTACGGCCCTGCCGAGCCCGCGTCAACTTGGGCGTCAACCCGGCGCAATCCAGGGGCTGTAGCGTTCCTCCGTGACCTTGATCCTCGAAACCGACACCGCCGTCGCGCACGCCTGGTGGTGGCGTACCGGAGACGGCCCCATAGATCCGGCCGATTTGGCCCTGCTCAGCAAGGACGAGCGCGACCGCGCCTCACGGTTCGTGCACACGAGGACGGCGGGGAGCTACGTCGCCGGACGTGCCGCGAGCCGGCGGATCCTCTCGGAGCTCCTCGACGTAGCGCCCGCAGAGATAGGACTCGGCCGCAGGCCCTGCCCAGGATGCGGTGACCCGCTGCACGGGCCGCCCGCCGTGCTGCACCCCGACTCCCCTCTATGGATCAGCATGTCGCACACCGACGGCTGCGGCATGCTCGCCGTGGCCCGCGTCCCGGTGGGAGTGGACGTCGAGGTCGTACGGGAATTCCCGGTCGAGGAGCTCGCGCCGACGGTGCTGACCGAGTCCGAGCGCCGGGTCGTGCTCGGGTCCGCCGAAGGGGATGCCCGCACGCAGGCCTTCCTGCGCTGCTGGACGCGTAAGGAGGCCGTACTCAAGGCGGTGGGCGTCGGGATCACCATCGATCTGTCCGCCGTCGAGACCCGGCCAGAGCACGCCGGCCCGGCCGTCGTGGCCGCCGGAGTGCCCGGCACGCCCCAGTCCTGGACCGTGACGGACCTCGCCGTGCCCGGCACATGGGCCGCGGCCATCTCCGTACCCGCGGAAGCCGACGGCGGCCACCCTGAAGTCCGCCTCCACGAGCACGCCTGAGCGGCCCACCACCAGGCCCCGACGCCTCAGGAGAACCTCCCGGCGCAGGGATGCGGGTGCTGAACTGTCCTGTTTTATCGGGCGAGTTCCTCCGACCGGCACACCATCACTTGATAGGCGTTGAGGCATGGAAAACGACCCGTTGTCCGGCCGCCGTCCATGACTGACCTTCCCCTACCGGGATCCGCACCAGGCCGACCGTCCCGCACGTCAACTGCCCTGCCCCACGAGGAGAGCACCATGACCCTGCAGACACTGCCGACCAGCGACAAGGCCACCACGGAAGCCGCCATCGCGGACCTCAGAAGCTCGATCGACGAGCTCGACGCCGAGATCCTCGCCCTCCTGGAGCGCCGCCGCGAACTGTCCGAGACCGTCCAGGAGGTCCGGATAGCCGCGGGCGGGCGGCGTACGGAGTTCAGCCGCGAGAACGTGATCATCAAGCGGTACGCCGACCGGTTCGGGCGGCCGGGCAGCGCCATCGCGATGAAGCTCCTCGAAATCTGCCGGGGCACCATCAAAGTGAGCCGGTAGACGAGCGAGGGGGCTGGGGCAGACGCGATGTCCGTCCCAGCCCCCTCAATGCCTTCGCCCTACTTCTCGGTCAGCCGCAGCGAAATGCTGTTGATGCAGTACCGCTGGTCCGTCGGGGTCGGGTAGCCCTCGCCCTCGAAGACGTGGCCCAGGTGGGAGCCGCAGCGGGCGCAGCGGACCTCGGTGCGGACCATGCCGTGGGTGCGGTCCTCGATGAGTTCGACCGCTTCGGTGTCCTTCGGGTCGAAGAAGCTCGGCCAGCCGCAGTGCGACTCGAACTTCTCGGTGGAGGTGAAGAGTTCGGCCCCGCAGGCGCGGCAGGAGTAAACGCCCTCCGTCTTGGTGTCGGTGTACTCACCGACGAACGCGGGCTCCGTGCCGGCCTGGCGCAGCACCTGGTACTCGGCGGGCGTCAGCTCCGCGCGCCACTGCTCGTCCGGCTTCTCGACGTCGTACGACATGGGGTGCTCCTCGGTCGGATCAGTTCGACAGGCGGGCCAGGATGGCCGGGCCGAGGTCCGTCACGTCGCCCGCGCCCATGGTGAGAACGAGATCGCCGGGGGCCGCCATTCCCGCGACGACGTCCGGGACGGTGGACTTGTCGTGCACGGCGGTCACCGTGGCGCCCGCCGCCTTGGCCGCGTCGATGATCAGCGCGCTGGTGACGCCGGGGACCGGGTCCTCGCGGGCCGGGTAGATGTCGAGGACGACGGAGAGGTCGGCCAGCGCCAGGGCCTGGCCCATCTCCTTGCCGAGCTCCTGGGTGCGGGAGAAGAGGTGGGGCTGGAAGACCACCAGGAGGCGGGAGTCGGACGCGCCCCGCATCGCCTCCAGGTCCGCGGTCATCTCGGTGGGGTGGTGCGCGTACGAGTCGATGACCTGGACGCCGTTGGCCTCGCCCTTGAGCTGGAGGCGGCGCTTGACACCGGTGTACTTGCCGAGCGCGGAGGCCAGGTTGTGCGCCGGGATGCCGAGCGCGACGCCCGCGGCGAGTGCGGCGACCGCGTTGTGGGCGTAGTGGCGGCCGGGGACCGAGACCGTGAAGGTGAGGAACTTGCCGTTCAGGAGGACGGTCACCTCGGAGGTGAGGCCGCGCGGGGTGACCTTGTGGACGCGTACGTCCGCCGTCTCCGACTCGCCGTACGTGACGACCTTCAGGGACGACAGGTCGCGGACGCGCCGGGTGAGCTCCACCGCGCCGGGCTGGTCGGCGGCGATCACCAGGGTGCCGCCGGGGACGACCTTGCCGACGAAGGTCTCGAAGGAGTCGTAGATCTCGTCCATCGAGGCGTAGTTGGCGTGGTGGTCGAGCTCGACGTTGAGGACGATGGCGACCTCGGGGTCGTACTTCTGGAAGCTGCGGTCGCTCTCATCGGCCTCTGCCACGAAGATGTCGCCCTCGCCGTGCCGGGCGTTGGTGCCGGGCCCTTCGAGGTCGCCGCCGATCGCGTACGAGGGGTCCAGGCCCAGCTCGGTCAGGGCGACGGCCAGCATCGACGTGGTCGTCGTCTTGCCGTGGGTGCCCGCCACGGCGATGGCGCGCAGGCCGCCCATGAGCGAGGCGAGCGCGTCCGAGCGGTGCACGACGGGCACGGACAGTTCGGCGGCGCGGGCCAGCTCGGGGTTGTCGGCGCGGATCGCGCTGGAGACGACCACGCAGGTGGCGTCGTCGGCGAGGTGCTCGGCCGCGTGGCCGATGTGCACGGTGGCGCCGAGTGCCCGCAGCGCCTCGGCGGTGGCCGACTCCTTCGCGTCGCTGCCCGCGACCTCGGCCCCGCGCTGGGCCAGGATCTTCGCGATGCCCGACATGCCGGCACCGCCGATGCCGATGAAGTGCGGCCGTTCCATGGCGGTGGGAATGGCGGATGCCATGCGGTTCTCTCCCGGGGTGCGACGTACAGAAGGAGCCCCCACCCTAATTCCTGCGGGGGCTCCGGCCGCGACACGGCTCCGGGACGGGGGCGTGGGGGCTACTCGCTGTGGGCGAAAAGCTTCAGGACGGGGACGCCGACCTTGTGGCGGGCCCTCGACGCCCAGTCCCGGTGGAAGAACTCCTCCACGTAGTGCGGGGCCGTCAGGACGATCACCTCGTCGGCATTCACCTCGTCGACCACGCCCTTCAGCTTGTCCAGGGGGTGGTCGTCGACGACGTGCCCCACGGCCTTGCTGCCGGCGTCGCGCAGCGACTGCACCGAGTGCTGGAGGGCCAGTTCGGCGGGCCCCTGCGCGGCCGGGCCCTCCGGTTCCTCACCCTCGTGGACGGCTTCGTCGAGTTCGCCGAGCGCCACGTCGTCGATCGCGCGCAGCAGCCGGTCCTGGTCGCCCCTGGGCTGCATGAGCACGACGAAGGAAACCGGCTCGTCCCCGTGCAGGGTGGTGACGAATTCCACGTCGACGGAGGTCAGGGGCTTCTCGATCATCAATACGCTCGTGAACACGACAGGCGCCCTTCTGTTCTCTCCATGGCCGCCGCCACCACGAAGTGACGGGTACGGCCCCTGCGGAAACCATCCTTCCCCGTGCCCGGACGGGGTCTGCGTGAGTAAGTGTGCCCAGCGGGAGCTAACCGGAACGGTAAATTCCGCTGATTGTCAGATCCGACGGTAACGCGTGTAGAGGAACCCGGCGTCCTCCAGGACCGACGTCGGCTCGAACCGCTGCGGGACCTTCACCGCGGGCCCGCCGGCGATGCGCTGCGCGTCGCCCGCGGTCAGCGTCGGGGACACCGTCAGGCACAGCTCGTCCAGGACCCCGGCGGCCACGAACTGGCCGAGCAGCCGCGGTCCGCCCTCGGTGAGCAGCCGCAGCAGGCCCCGGTCGGCCAGCGCCCGCACCGCCCGCTCGGGCTCGACGCCGGGTCCGTCGCCCGCGACCACCACCTCCGCGCCCGCCCGCTCGGCCGCCCGCATCCGGTCGGGGTCGGCGGCCGCCCCGGTCAGGATCAGGGTGGGGACGAGCGGTGAGGTGAAGAGGGGGAGTGAGAAGTCGAGGTCCAGGCTGGCGGTGACGACGGCGATCACGGGGGCGGGGCCCTGCCCGGCCGCCTTGCGCCGCTCGGCGAACTCGGCCCGCGCCCGAGCCGGCCGGTACCCCTCCAGGCGTACCGTTTCCGCACCCACCACGACCGCGTCCGCCAGCGCCCGCAGGGTGCCGAAGATCCGCATGTCGGTGGCCGAGGACAGCGGCTGGGAGCGGCCTTCGTGCTGGCCCGCGCCGTCGAGGGAGGACACCATGTTGGCCCGCAGCCAGGGGCCGTCGCCGGGGGGATATGCGTAGGCGTCGGCCAGTCGGTCGAGCGACCACTCTGCGCTTTCTGCCTGTTCGGCGCCCTCGGCGCCCGGTGTCTGGTCGGTCACAGGGAACAGTTGTCGCATGCCGTGCAGTCTGGCACGGCGCTTACAGTTAGGGACTGTGTCGACCAGCCCCATAACCGAAGTGGCCCCGGTGTCGCTCTGCGCCCGCGCGCCGCATGTCCCCGCCGATCGTCTGGTCGCCGAGATGGTGCCGCCGCCGCGGTTCGACTCGGTCCGCTTCGAGACGTACGTACCGGACCCGAACCAGCCGAGCCAGAGCGAGGCGGTCACCGTTCTGTCGTCCTTCGCCGCGGGGCTCGGCGGGGCGCACGCCGTCGGTGCCAGGCGCCGCTGGTTCGCGAAGAAGCCGGCCGCCACGACCGGGCCGCGCGGGGTGTACCTCGACGGCGGTTACGGCGTAGGCAAGACCCATCTGCTCGCCTCGCTGTGGCACGCCACTCCGGCCGAGCCCGCGCTCAAGGCCTTCGGCACCTTCGTCGAGCTGACGAACCTGGTGGGCGCTCTCGGCTTCCAGCAGACCGTGCAGACGCTGAGCGGCCACCGGCTGCTGTGCATCGACGAGTTCGAGCTCGATGACCCGGGCGACACCGTGCTGGTGTCCTCGCTGCTCCGCAAGCTCGTCGAGCAGGGCGTGGCGCTTGCCGCCACTTCCAACACGCTGCCCGGCAAGCTCGGCGAGGGCCGGTTCGCGGCGGTCGACTTCCTGCGCGAGATCCAGGGGCTGTCCGCGCACTTCCGTCCGCTGAGGATCGACGGTGAGGACTACCGCCACCGGGGGCTGCCCGAGGCCCCGGCCCCGTACTCCGACGAGCAGGTCACCAAGGCCGCGTACGCCACCGAGGGCGCGGCGCTCGACGACTTCCCGCAGCTGCTCGACCACCTCTCGCGCGTCCACCCCAGCCGGTACGGCGCGCTGACGGACGGAGTGCGCGCGGTGTGTCTGACCGATGTGCGCCCGGTGCCCGACCAGTCGACGGCGCTGCGGCTCGTGGTGCTCGCCGACCGGCTGTACGACCGCGAGGTGCCGGTGCTCGCCTCGGGCGTGCCCTTCGACCGGCTGTTCAGTGACGAGATGCTGAACGGCGGCTACCGCAAGAAGTACTTCCGGGCGATCTCCCGCCTGACCGCGCTCGCCCGCGACGCGAAGGGCCTTGTGGCGCAGTAGGTTTGGGGCCGAGGGGGCCGAAGCTGCATCCGTCCGTGGTCCCCTCGGCCACAGAAGGGAATCACCATGGCCACCACGCGCACGGCGCACACGGTCTGGGAAGGCGAGCTCATCAAGGGCTCCGGCACCGTCACGTTCGACTCCTCGGGCATCGCGTCCCAGGCCGTCTCCTGGCCGTCCCGCGCCGAGCAGGCCAACGGCAAGACCAGCCCGGAGGAGCTCATCGCGGGCGCCCACTCCAGCTGCTTCTCGATGGCGCTTTCGCACGGCCTGACCGGCGCGGGCACCCCGCCCACCCGCCTGGAGACGAAGGCCGACGTCACCTTCCAGCCCGGCGAGGGCATCACCGGCATCCACCTCACCGTGCGCGGCGAGGTTCCCGGCCTCGACGCGGACGGCTTCCAGGCGGCCGCCGAGGACGCCAAGAAGAACTGCCCGGTGAGCCAGGCCCTTTCGGGGACCACCATCACGCTCACCGCCGAGCTCGCCTGAAGCTGCCGCCAGCGGTAGCGCCGGGCCCGTTCCCTCACCCGATCGAAGGAACGTACCGGGACCGGAAGGGGTGCGCAGCGGCCGGGAAGGGCAGGAGGAACAAGCCCGAGCAGGACCCCCGTGAACTGCTGCGCATCCCCGATGGCGCCCTTTCAGCACATGCGGATCGGCACGCACATGCGGCTCAGGACGTGCCGCTCATCAGCCCCGAGATGTCGACCGTCTCGGCGGCGGACGGGGTCGCGGCCGGCACCGGCCGGTCGAAGCCGTCGAAGTGTACGGTCGCGTCGGGGGCCGCGTTTTCCTTGGCGACGGTGATCCGCACCGGGTACGGCTTGCCGGTCGCCGCCACGTCGAGCGTGTAGGTGCGGCCCTGCTCGGTGGCCGTCACGGGGATGACCGCGGTGCCGTCGACCGTGGCCGGCCTGCCCTTGGTGAGGCCGGTGGCCGGCATCTTGGCGGAGTTGTCGAGGTACTTCTGGAAGGTGTCCAGGTCGCACACGCCGGTCGTGTCCCGCAGGAACGGGTCGTTGGTGGTGCCCTTGAGGTACCGGTTGCCGACGAGCGA
Organism: Streptomyces sp. NPDC001415; assembly: GCF_053597395.1. NCBI lineage: Bacteria > Bacillati > Actinomycetota > Actinomycetes > Kitasatosporales > Streptomycetaceae > Streptomyces > Streptomyces sp. NPDC001415. The sequence goes on along the minus strand of NZ_JBSFIE010000033.1, from coordinate 73,839 downwards.
GGCGAGCGCGCTGCCGCCGCCCGGCACCTGGTTCTTCCAGAACGCGGCGTCCGGCTTCATCCAGACGTCCGCACCCCGCCTCACGATCTCGACCGAGCCCTGCGGGCCGAGGCTCACCGAACCCCGGCAGTTCCCGGACCGGTCGAGGGTCAGGTCGAAGGAGGTCTGGGAGCCGGGTGTGCCCAGATCCCCCTTGGCCGTCACGTGCAGGGATCTCACGCCGAGCAGGGCTTCGTGGGAGCGCTGGGAGATCTGCTCGGCGGTGAGCGAGCCGGTGTCGTCGGCGCGGGCGGTGGCCGCGCCCGCGAGAGCGAGCACGGCGGCCGAGCAGAGTGCCGCCGAGCATGCGGCCGTACGGGATCCGGACACGTCGCCTCCCTGGGGCCTTGAACCGCGCCTTGCCTGCGAAGGGGCCTGTTCGGGCGTGTGTTCCGTATGCAACGAGCGTAGTCCGCGGGGGCGGATGGGGCGCGTTGCGGGGCGTGGGGAGGCGGGCGTGCCCCTGCGGGCCCTGGATTCCCCGTCGTACGGTCCCAACGGTCCCAAGGGTCCCAAACGGAAAGTAGTCCCCCAACGGGGGGCAACCGAACCCGGGTGTGCGGCATTGGCCGGAATCTCCGTGGCTGCGGGAGTGCCGCAAATAAATAGGCCGATACGTTCGGATACTTTCCATTTGTGACCATTACTGCACGAAAACTGCTCGCGGTTGTCCTGCTTGGTGCCTCGCTCGCGGGCTGCGGCTCCGATCCCGCCCCGGCCCCGCCCAAGCCCGCCCCCTCTGCCTCGGCGGGCGCTCCCAAGACGGCGAGCGCTCCGACCATGGCGCCCGGCCCCGGCGGAATCACCCCGGTCTTCGAGCGGGCGCCCAAGAACCCCCAGGGCGAGAAGGTCGTCGCGCTGACCTTCGACGCCGACATGACGGCCGACCAGGGTCAGCGCGCGGCGGGCGGCGAGCGCTTCGACAACCCCGCGCTCATCGCCGATCTGAAGCGGATGAAGGTGCCGGCCACGGTGTTCATGACAGGTCGGTGGGCCGAGGAGTACCCGGCCGAGGCCCGCGCCATCGGGACCGACCCCAACTTCGAGATCGGCAACCACTCCTACAGCCACTACGCGTTCAAGTCCGGCTGCTACGGGCTGCCCGTGGTCGCGAAGGGCGCGATGCGGGCCGACGTGGAGAAGGCGACGGCCCAGTTCAAGAAGGCCGGGGTGCAGAACGCCGTGCCGTACTTCCGTTTCCCCGGCGGCTGCTACGACAACGAGGTGCTGCACGCGCTCGCCCCGCTGAAGATGACCGCCGTCCAGTGGGACGTGGTGAGCGGGGACGCCTTCGCCAAGGACGCGAACGCGGTGGCCGAGCAGGTCCTGGCCGGGGTGCGGCCGGGCTCGCTGGTTGTCATGCACTGCACGCGCAGCGCGGCGCCGGTCACGGACAGGGCGCTCCACCGCATCGTGCCGGAGCTGCGCAAGCGCGGCTACCGCTTCGTGAAGGTCTCCGACCTGATCCGCGGCGCCGCGCACCGCTGAGGGCCCGGGGTCAGCCAGAGCAGGCCGTGCGCTGGGCCTCCTGCCACTCGCAGACCGGGCACAGCGTGCTGCCCTTGGTCGTCTCCGGGTACTCGGTCGGCTCGCGGCACAGCACGCACTCGGCGAAGGGCCCGTCCACCGGACCGGGCGCGGCGGCCGCGGTCGATGGTCCGCCTTCGCAGTACGCCTCGGGATCCCGTGTCTCGTCCATACGGTCGAGCCTAATCGGGTACGAGGGTGAAACCTTCGGGCCCCATCGGGTACTGGGGCGAAACTGTCGAGCCCCGTCTCGGGCACAGGGACGCGGAGCTGTCGAGGCCCATCCGATACGGGAGCGGGCTCAGCGGCGCCGCGAGCTGAGCGCGCAGACCCCGGCCCCGGCGGCCCCGGCGAGCAGCGCCGCGGCGGCCAGCGGCAGCACCGCCAGATGTACCGCTCCGGTCCGCGAGCCGCTGACCAGGCCGAACACCGCGTACTGCGCGGGCGACGGCGCGAGCACCAGGGCGAGCAGCGCGGCCAGCGCGGTGAGCGAGAGGGACCAGCCCCGGCCGTGCAGCACCGGACGGCTGCCCAGGGCGCCGACCGCCGCGCCGGTCAGTACGCAGACCCCGGCGGTCAGCAGGCCCGCCACGATCGCGGCACCCAGCGGCACCGCGACCTTGTGGTCCCCGCTCACCGGATCGCTCACGGCGGCGACGTACGCCGTGCCCACGAGGCCGAGCAGCGCCGCCGAGCCCGTCGCCGACAGCAGGGAGGCGAGATGGACCCGCGCCGGGCCCGCCGCCGCGGCGGCGCAGGTGCGGGCGGCCTCCGGCTCCTGGGTGACGCAGATCCGCACGAGCCAGGCCGTGACCGGCAGCAGCCCGGCGGCCGCGTACCCCATCGAGTCGAGCACCGGGTCCCCCGCCCGCATGCCGATGCCCAGGAAGGCGGCGTACAGCAGCACCGGGGCCAGCCAGCGCTGGGAACGCAGGAGCAGCGCGCTCTGGTAGCGGACGAGCGGGATCACTGGCTGCGCACTCCTTGGATGTGCCAGGGCGGACGGGCCGCGAGCAGGGCGCGCAGCAGGTCGTCGGAGTGGGCGGCCGACACGCGGAGGGTGCGGGATCCGCCGGGTCCCGCCAACTCCTCGGGGGCGCCGGGCAGTTGGGACGGGAGCGGGGTGGTTCCGACGATGTCGATGAGGACATGAACCAGACCCGCACGGTTCAGCGGCGCCGCCCTCAGTGCCGCTCCCCGCACCGCGTACCGGGCGTCCTCGCCGCCGGACAGCCGCTTCGGGTCGTGGTCGACGAAGACGACCGTCCCGCCTGCCGCCACGCGCTCGTGCACCGCGCGGTCGAGTTCGGCGCGGGCCGCTGTGTCGAGGCCGGTCCACGCCTCGTCCAGGACGAGCAGTTCGGGGTCGGCGAGCAGCGCCTGGGCCACGGCGACCTTCTGGCTGGTGCCCTTGGAGAGTTCGGCGAGCGGGGTTCCGGCGTGCGCGGCCGCGCCGAACCGCTCCAGCCACTGTCCCGCCCGCTCCTTCGCCGTCCGGCGCGGCAGGCCGTGGATGCGGCCGAGGTGCGTCAGATAGCCGGCCGCCGTGAAGGGCAGGGCCACCGGGAAGCGTTCGGGGACGTAGGCGGTGCGCGGGCGGCCGGTGACGCGGCCCTCGGTCGGCGCGTCGATGCCGGCCAGGAGCCTCAACAGGGTTGACTTTCCTGTGCCGTTGGTGCCTTCGACCCGGATCAGGGCGCCCCCGGGCAGGTCCAGGTCGATTCCGCGCAGGACCCAGGGGCCGCCGACGGAGTAGCGGCGGCCCACGCCCCGCAGCGCGCGTGCGGTGCTCAGTGCTGCTGCGCCTTCTGCGGAGTCGCCTCGCTCGGCCGGACGATGACGTAGCCCTCGCCCTGGAGCATCAGCTGGACGGCCTCGCCGGAGCCGCCGCGCAGCATCGAGCCGATGGACTGCGAGCGGTGCAGGGAGGTCTGGAGGTTGGCGCTCCAGCCGACCACCGCGTCGGTGTCGACGTACACCGGAAGCTGGGGGGAGACCGGGATGACCAGCGGGTTGCCCTCGCAGACCAGGCCGAGCCGGCCATGGCCGCTGAAGACGCTGTTGAAGAGGCCGCCGCCGGCGATGCCGGAGCCCTTGACCGTCTTGATCTCGTAGCTGAGCGAGGCGTCGAAGCACAGCACGTTGCGGCCGTTGATGGTGAGGGCGTCGCCCTGCTCGATGTCGACGATGAAGCAGTTCTGCGCCTCGTGCGCGAACCAGGCCTCGCCCTGGCCGCTGACCGCCATCAGCGGCAGGCCCTCGCCGGTCACCGCGCGCTTGAGCATGCCGCCGATGCCCTGGCCGCGCCGCTCGAACTGGAGGGTGCCGCGGTAGGCGATCATCGCGCCCTGGCGCGCGAGCATCTCGCCGTTGACGGCGTACTTGATCGACTTGGCGTTCTCCAGCGTCATTCCGGCGACGGTCGCCGGCTGGGCCACGTTCTCTTTGGCAAAAAGGTCGCTCTTCATGCGCGCATCCTGTCCCGGAACGATTCATTCCGCCAAGAATCACCGGTTCGGCGGCTGGCAGACTGATGGAGTGAGCACTCAGGACACCCCTTCCGCCGGCCCTTTCCACGACGAATCCCCGCGCGACGAGGCGCCGCAGTTCGTGCTGCCGCTGGTCGTACGCATCGAGAAGGCCGAGCCCCCGGCGCGTACCGACGCCCTGGAGACGGCGGCCCGCGCGGTGCTCGTGATGCTCTCCGACGAGCGGTCGCTGGGTGAGGGGCCCGACGAGGGCGAGTGGGCACAGGTCATGCGGCACTGGCAGGACGCGCGGATCCGCAAGGTGGTGCGGCGGGCCCGCGGCGCGGAGTGGCGCAAGGCCTCGACGCTGCCCGGCATCACGGTGACCGGGAAGGCGGCGGAGGTACGCGTCTTCCCGCCGGTGCCCCTGGACGGCTGGCCCAAGGAGCTGGCCAAGCTCCAGGTGTCGGGGACGGATCTGGACGACCCGGCGGATCCGGAAGCCCCCGATCCGCTCGCGCCGGTCCTCTGGCTCAACCCGGACCTCGGCATGTCCGCGGGCAAGGCCATGGCGCAGGCCGGGCACGGTGCCCAACTCGCCTGGTGGGAGCTGTCGGACGCGGACCGCAAGGCGTGGCGCGAGGCGGGCTTCACCCTCTCGGTACGCACCGCAGACCCGGCCGCGTGGCGCGAACTGACGCTCAGCGGACTCCCGGTGATCCGCGACGCGGGGTTCACCGAGATCGCCCCCGGCTCATGCACGGTGGTCGCGGACCACCCGGCCCTGCGCGCACGCTGACGCACGCCCCTGTCGGTCGACCCCTCCTCCCCTGAACGCAACACCCGCCCCAGCCGTATCCTCCGGTACCGCCGAGTAGCGCTCGCGCTCTCAACTGGCCGCCCCGGGAGGCACCTTGTCGCGTGGAATAGTTCGTTCCGGTCGTTTCGCCCTGCGCCACGTCAACGGCACCGGGCTGCTCATCGCGGTGCTCGTGGCCACGCTCGGCGCACTCGCCTTTCCCGTCTGGTCGTACGCCGACCGGGCGGGGACTCCGCAGGCCAACCTCAACTCCTCGTCCACGCCGACCCCTTGGGGTCCGCTGTCAGCGACCGACCGGGACTTCGTCACCAAGGTGCGGCTCGCCGGCCTCTGGGAGGGGCCGGCCGGGCAGCAGGCACAGCAGCGGGCGCCCAGTGCGGCGATCAAGGCGGCCGGGGACCATCTCGTCATGGGGCACGCGGCGCTCGACCAGCACGACCGCGACGTCGCCGCGAAGCTCGGGATCGAGCTGCCGAGCCAGCCCAACGCCCAGCAGCAGGGCTGGCTGCGCCAGCTGACGGCGGACACCGGCACCGCCTACGAGCGGGACTTCGCGAACCTCCTGCGCGCCGCCCACGGCAAGGTGTTCGCCCTGGTCGCCCAGGTCCGCGCGACCACCCGCAACTCGCTCGTACGCGACCTCGCGACGGACGCCAACAACACCGTGCTCGACCACATGACGATGCTGGAGGCCACCGGCCTGGTGGACTTCGACGCACTGGCCACCCCCAGCTGATCACCGGGCCCGGCAACCTCAAATCAAGCTCTGAACGTGCCCCGCGCGGGATTCGGCGGCGGGGCTCCGGGCCATGAACCTGTCCATGAAGCATGTGGGCATCGGCATCGGCATCGGCTGGCGGCCTGAGATCGCTCAGGCGGTGGAGAGCTTCGACGGCATCGACTGGGTCGAGGCGGTCGCGGAGAACCTCTGCCCCGGACACCTCCCGGACTCACTGGTGCGCCTGCGCGAGCGCGGCGTCACCGTCGTGCCGCACGGTGTCTCCCTCGGTCTCGGCGGCGCCGAGGCGCCGGACGCGAGCCGCCTCGCCGAGCTGGCGGCCCGGGCCGAGGCGCTCGGCTCCCCGCTCGTCACCGAGCACATCGCGTTCGTGCGCGCGGGCGGCGCGCTCACCGCCTCGCCGCGCCTGGAGGCGGGCCACCTCCTGCCGGTGCCCCGCACCTGGGACGCCCTGCGCGTCCTGTGCGAGAACGTCCGCATCGCCCAGGACGCACTGCCGGTGCCGCTCGCCCTGGAGAACATCGCGGCCCTGATCAACTGGCCCGACGATGAGTTGACGGAGGGTCAGTTCCTGGCGGAGCTCGTCGAGCGCACCGGGGTCGGCCTGCTCATCGACGTCGCCAACCTCCACACGAACCGGGTGAACCGCGGCGAGGACCCCGCGAAGGTCCTCGACGGGCTGCCCCTGGAGGCGATCGCGTACGTCCATGTCGCGGGCGGCGTCGAGCGCGAAGGCGTGTGGCACGACACCCACGCCCACCCCGTGCCCCGGCCGGTCCTCGACATCCTGGCCGAACTGGCCTCGCGAGTGACCCCGCCCGGGGTGCTCCTGGAGCGGGACGAGGCGTTTCCACCGGCGGCGGAGCTGGCGGGTGAGCTCGGCGCGATCCGGGCGACGCTCGCGTCAGCGAAGCCCCCGGCTCCGGCCCCGGCCCCGCCCCTGTCCCCGTCCCCGGCGGCGCCGAAGACCCCCGGCGCCCCCGCGGATGCCGGCCGGTCGCGCGAGCGTCTCGCCCTCGCCCAGACCGCCCTGCTCTCCTCGCTCACCGCGGGTACGCCCGCGCCCGCCGGGTTCGACGGGCCTCGGCTTCGGGTGCAGGCCCGCGCGCTCGCGACCAAGCGGGCCGATGTGGTGGCCAAGGTGGCGCCCGAGCTGCCGCGGATCCTCGGCGACGGATACCGGGAGGCGTTCGCGGCGTACGCCAAGTCCCGCCCTTTGCGCGGCGGTTACCGCCAGGACGCCCTGGACTTCGCCCGCTTCCTGCTCGACGCCGGGCTGCCCGCCGACGCGCCGGCCCGCCGCGCCCTGGCCCGCTGGCGGAAGGAGCGGGCCGGCGCCAGGCCGCCGGGGCGGGCGGCGCGGCTGCTCCGCACGCTGACCCGGGCGGCCTGAGCCGGGGCCAATGGGCCGGGGCAGCACGGCCCCGCACCTCGGGCCGGACGCCGCTCAACCCGTCAACGTACCTCGTGGGCAAGGGAGTTGAACGGAACTCCCTTACCACGTGACGACCCCCACACCACCCGGCCACCTATTTCACGAAACCGCCTCCGGGATCAGCGGAACCCGCACTACCGTGCGGCACCGCACCAGGAGGCATCCATGCGTCGCTCGTTGTCCGGTACCGGGCTCGTCGCCATCGCGCTCGCGGCGACCCTGCTCGCGCTGCTCTTCCCCCTCTGGTCGTACGCCGACCGCTCCGGCACGCCGCTCGCGGATCTCAACGCCACCACCGTGGCCACCCGTTGGGGCCCGCTGTCCGCCGCCGACCGGGACTTCGTGGTCCGGGTGCGGCTCGCCGGACTCTGGGAGGGGCCGGCCGGCCAGCAGGCCATCGAGCGGGACCCGGGCGCCGCGGTCAAGGCGGCCGGGCAGCACCTCGTCGACGGGCACGCCTTCCTGGACGCCCGCGTTCGCGAGGTCGCGGCCGACCTCGGCATGGAGCTGCCGGACCAGCCCAACGCCCAGCAGCAGGGCTGGTTGAGACAGTTGACGGCGGACACCGGCACCACCTACGAGCGGGACTTCGCCAACCTCCTGCGCGCCGCCCACGGCAAGGTGTTCGCCCTGGTCGCGCAGATCCGGGCCAACACCCGCAACTCGCTGGTGCGCGGGCTCGCCGACGATGCGAACACGACCGTTCTGGACCACATCAAGATGCTGGAGGCGACCGGGTTCGTCGACTTCGACGCGCTCGCGCGGGGCGCCGCGACCGCGAGCCCCACCGGGCCGCCGCCGCCCACGCCCGGCGCCACCCCGACGAGCCCGGCGCCCCTCACACCCCCGCCGTCCGACCGCTCTTCCCCGTCGTTCCCGCTGCCCCCGGCCGCCTCCCGGCCGAAGGACGAGGCGTCCCCCGAGCCCGCCTCCCACAATCCGTAACGAAGCGATAACCCGACGCCCATATCGTGGACAGCCTGTGGCGGCGAAGCGTCAACTTCGCATACAACTCGGCCATGTTCTGGGTCCTTTTCCTTCTGCCGGCGATCGTCGCGGCCGGGTTGTCCTGCGGCCGTCTGTGCCTCGCGGCCGTCGCCGCGGCCCGTCCCCAACCGCGGCCGGAGGGAGAGCGGGACCTGTCCTGTTACGAGGCCGCGTTCCTGGCGGGCGGCCCCTACCGGGTCGCCGACCTGACCCTGGTCTCCATGCACCACGCCCGCCGGCTGCTGCTGGCGCACACCGGCTGGGCCACGGTCGTCGACCCCGAGGGCCGCGACGACCTGGAGCGGTCCGTCCTCGCCGCGATCGGCCCCGGCGGCCAGGAGCGGATAGCGGCGATACGGGCCGGCGCGGCCGCGGCCGACGCGGTGCGCTCGCTCGCCGACCGGCTCGCCGGAGCCGGGCTCGCCGTGCCCGATGCCGTGCGGTCCGGGGTCAGCGCCTCGGTGCGGGCGGTGCGCAGCGCCACCCTGCTGATCACCGTGCTCGCCGTCAGCGCGCTGCTCCTGCCGGGGCAGGGGGACACCGGGCGGGGCGAGATCGCCGCCTGGTTCGCGCTCCCGCTCGTCCTCACGCTCGGCTGCCTCGTCATCGCCCGCGTCGAGATCCATCCGTACACCCGCTGGGCCTCGCCCGACGGCCAGCGCCTGCTCGGCGGGCTCGACCCGGCGGGCGATCCGCTCACGGCGGTCGCGGTGCGCGGCCTTCGGGCGGTGGACGATCCCCGGCTGCGCAGCGCCCTGACGAGCGGCCACTAGGCTCATCGGGGTCAATGACCGAGCCCGGAGCGGCCCCGCTGCTTTACTTCACCCCGTGCGAAGTATCCCCTTTCGATCTGTATGTACTTCTGTAGTACCGCGGCATGAAAGGGATGCACCGTCGATGAGAGCTGTAGCGCTGTACGGAACCCTGGGTTCCCTCGTCCTTTCCGCCCTCGTCGCCGCCCCCGCCGGCAGCGCCGAACCGCTGGATGCCGAGGCCCGGGGCGTGGCGGCCGTCGCCCGGCGCGCGGCCGAGACCCCAATCACCTTCGGCCGCTGCCCGGCGTCGGAGTCGCTGCCCGCCTCGGTCCAGTGCGGCACCGTCAAGGTCCCGCTCGACTACGCCAACCCGACGGGCCGTCAGATCGCCCTCACCGTCAGCCGGGTCAAGGCCAGGGCCAGGCGCGCCGATCGGCAGGGCGCCCTGGTGTTCAACCCGGGCGGGCCCGGCGCGTCCAGCATGTACTTCCCGATGGTCTCCGCACTCCCCGGCTGGAAGCGGATCGCCGCGGCGTACGACCTCGTCGGCTACGCCCCGCGCGGGGTGGCCCGCTCGGCTCCGCTGTCCTGCCAGGACCCGGCCGACTTCGCCAAGGCCCCGACCGAGTCCCCCTCGAACCCCTCGGATTCGTACAAGAAGGAGCGGATCGCGCAGGCCCAGGCGTACGCCCAGGGCTGTGCGCGCAACGCCGGGGACGCGCTGCCCTTCTACAACAGCATCAACAACGCGCGTGACCTGGACGTGCTGCGGGCCGCGCTGGGCGAGAAGAAGCTGACCTTCCTGGGCTCCTCGTACGGCACCTACTTCGGGGCGGTGTACGCGACGCTGTTCCCCACGCACATCCGCCGGATGGTCTTCGACTCGGTGGTCAACCCGGATCCCCAGCAGATCTGGTACCGCAACAACCTCGACCAGTCGCTGGCCTTCGAGAGCCGCTGGCAGGACTTCCGCACCTGGGTCGCCAAGCACGACGCGGTCTACCACCTGGGCAGCACGGCCGAGGAAGTGCTGGAGAGCTACGAGAAGGTGCGGGCCGGGCTGACCCGCCAGCCGGCCGGCACGGTCGGACCCGCGCAGTTGCAGGCCGCGATTCTCAAGGCCGGGTACTACGACGACTACTGGTCGAGCCGGGCCACCGCCCTGTCGGAGTACCTCAAGGGCAATACCAAGCCCCTGATCGAACAGGCCGCGCCCAAGCCGGAGTCGGCGCGCGGCGACGAGAACGGCAACGCCGTCTACACGGCCGTCCTGTGCAACGACGCAGCGTGGCCGACGGACTTCGGGACGTGGGACCGCGACAACAGCAAGCTCGCGGCGGTCGCGCCGTTCGAGACGTGGGACAACGCGTGGATGAACCTGCCGTGCGCCTACTGGCCGGCCCCGCAGCAGAAGCCGGTGGACGTGCGGGCCGAGGAAGGGACGCTGCCGCCGACGCTGATCCTGGCTGCCGAGCGGGACGCGGCGACGCCGTACAACGGGGCGCTGGAACTCCAGCGGCGGCTGCCGGGCTCCGTACTCGTCACGGAGAAGGGCGCCGGTACGCACGGCATCGCGGGCGGCGCCAACGCGTGCGTGAACGGCTATCTGGAGGACTACCTGGTCAACGGTCGGACGCCGGTGCGGCGCGCGGAGTGCGCGCCGCACCAGGAGCCGAACCCGGTGTCGCTGGACGAGCGGACAGCCGGCAGGCCGGGGCATGTGATGCCCGCTCTCTGATCTTCCGGGTCAGGGGCGACCGGGGCCCGCTCGCGTGGCGCGGGCCCTGGTCACCTGGTCTTCGCTAGGCCAGCCCGGCCACGAGGTCGGCCACGCTCTTGCGGCGCCCGGTGTAGAAGGGCACCTCTTCACGGACGTGCATACGGGCCTCGGAGGCGCGCAGATGGCGCATCAGGTCGACGATGCGGTGCAGTTCGTCGGCCTCGAAGGCCAGCAGCCACTCGTAGTCGCCGAGCGAGAACGAGGCGACCGTGTTGGCCCGCACGTCGGGGAAGCCGCGGGCCATCTTGCCGTGGTCGGCGAGCATGCGACGGCGGTCCTCGTCGGGCAGCAGGTACCAGTCGTAGCTGCGCACGAACGGGTACACCGACACGTAGTCGCGGGCGTGCTCGTCGGCGAGGAACGCCGGGATGTGCGCCTTGTTGAACTCGGCGGGCCGGTGCAGCGCCATGTTCGACCACACCGGTTCCAGGGCGCGGCCCAGCTTGGTGCGGCGGAACAGGTTGTAGGCGCTCTGGAGCTCGTCGGAGGTCTCCGCGTGCCACCAGATCATGATGTCGGCGTCCGCGCGCAGACCCGACAGGTCGTAGGTGCCGCGGACGGTGATGTCCTTGGCGGCGAGCTGGTCGAACAGCTCCTGGACCTCGTCGGCGTAACCGGCGCGGTCCTCAGGAAGTACGTCGCGCAGCTTGAAGACAGACCACAGGGTGTAGCGGATGACCTCGTTGAGGTCCTTCGCCTTCTTCCCCGCGTTGGGAATCTTTTCCGGAGCAGCACTCATGTGGCTATTGTCCCGCGTCACTCTGGGTGTTCTGCGCCAGGGTCGACGTGGCGATGATCTCGTCCGCGGCCCGCTGGGCGCTCGCGACGCACGCGGGGATGCCGACGCCGTCGTACGCGGCGCCGCAGACCCGCAGTCCGGGCAGCTTGGCGACCTCCGCGCGGATGCGGGCGACCTTGGCGAGATGGCCCACCGGGTACTGCGGAAGCCCGCCGATCCAGCGAGTGACCTCGGTCGCGACGGGCCGGGCGGACAGGCCGACGGCCTCGCCGAGGTCGCCGAGCGAGACGTCCACGAGATCGGGGTCGTCCCAGTCCAGATGCTGTTCCTCGCCGTAGCGGCCGATCGAGGTACGCAGCACGAACAGGTCCGAGCCGCGCTCCTTGACCCACCGCCACTTGTGCGAGGAGAAGGTGGAGGCCTTGATGGTGCGGCCGTCCACCGGCGGCACCAGGAACCCTGACCGCTCCTCAAGCCCGGCCAGGTCCGCGCGCCGGAAGGCGAGCGTGACCAGGACCATCGAGGCGTACTCGACGTCGGCCAGCTCGGCCGCCGCGACCGGCGACTCGGCGGCGAGCAGCGCGGAGGCGGACCAGGCGGGCGTGGAAAGGATCACGCCGTCGGCCTCGATGAGTTCCGAGTCGGTACGGATCTGCCAGCCGGTGGCGGTCCTGGTGAGGTCGAGGACCGGGGTCTCGGTGCGGATCTCGCCGCCCTGGGCGCGCACCGCGTCGGCGACCGCGCCGGGCAGGGTGCCGAGGCCGCCGTCGAGGCCCGCGAAGACCGGCCCGGTCTGCTGCTTGGCCGCGGCCTTCGCCTGGATGTCCCGGACGCCGTCGAGCAGCGAGGCGTGGGTGCGGGCCGCCTCGAAGAGCTGGGGCACGGCGGCCCGCATGGAGATCTTGTAGGCGTCGCCCGCGTACACGCCGCCGAGCAGCGGCTCCACCAGGCGGTCGACGACCTCGCGGCCGACCCGCTTGGCGACGAACTCGCCGACGCCGATGTCCTCGCCGACCTCGGTCGGGGCGAGCTCGTGGTCCTGTGCGACGCGGGCCAGGCCCTCGGCGGAGAGGATGTCGTGGAGGGTGTCGGGCCGCGCGGGGACGCCCATCACATGGCCCTTGGGCATCGGCCGCAGGGCGCCCCGGGTCCAGATGGAGGCGGCCGCGGTGGCGGGCGGCTGGAGCCGGTCGCCGAGGCCCACCGCGCGGGCGAGGTCGACGCCTTCGGGGCGGCGGGCCAGCATCGACTCGGCGCCGAGGTCGACGGGCGCGCCCGCGATCTCCCCGGCGAGCAGCTTGCCGCCGAGCACCGCGCTGCCTTCGAGCAGGGTCACCCGGGCACCGGCCCCGAGCAGCCGGTGGGCGGCGGCGAGTCCGGAGATTCCGCCTCCGACGACGACGATGTGCGGGGCGCGGGTGACGGCGTTGTCCATGCACCCACTGTCTCAGACCTCGACGGACGACCTGAAACGAGTCCCAGATCCTTGATCAACTCCCTTTCGGCGCAGGCGAGTTGACCGGACCGTGGGGCCAACACCCGAGAGGCCACCGGCCGGGCTGGGAATTCCGCGCTCCCCCGGTACGTATCTTCACCAGGAGAAGGCGGATCCGGAGCGGCTCACGATCGGAGGCAACCCCCATGGCGGCGGAGCGACTGGTGGTCATCGGCGGTGACGCGGCGGGCATGTCCGCCGCCTCGCAGGCCCGCAGGCTGAAGGGCCCCGAGGAGCTGGAGATCGTCGCTTTCGAGCGCTCCGGCTTCACCTCGTACTCCGCGTGCGGCATCCCGTACTGGGTGGGCGGCGACGTGCCGGGCCACGACGACCTGATCGCCCGTACGCCCGAGGAGCACCGGGCCCGCGGGATCGATCTGCGGATGCGTACGGAGGTGACGGAGCTCGATGTCGTGGGCCGCCGGGTCCGGGCCCGCGACCTGGCGTCCGGGGCCGAGGAGTGGACCTCGTACGACAAGCTCGTCATCGCGACGGGGGCGCGTCCGGTGCGGCCCGCGCTGCCGGGGATCGATGCCCCGGGGGTGCACGGCGTGCACACCATCGACGACGGCCGGGCCCTGCTCGAAAGCCTGGAGGCGGCCGGGGAGCGGCGCGCGGTGGTGGTGGGCGGCGGCTACATCGGCATCGAGATGGCGGAGGCGATGCTCGCCCGCGGCTTCGAGGTGTCGCTGCTGACCCGCGGCCCCGAGCCCATGCACTCGCTCGACCCGGACATGGGCCGGCGGGTCACCGAGGCGATGGAGCGCTCCGGGATCCGGGTGGTCACGGGCGCCGAGGTCACGAAGGTGCTGACGGCGGAGTCGGGGCGGGTGCGCGCGGTGGCGACGGACTCCGCCGAGTACCCGGCGGACGTGGTGGTGCTCGGCCTGGGCGTCACGCCGCGTACCGAACTGGCCCGCGCGGCCGGTCTGCCGCTCGGCGTCGCCGGCGCGCTGCGCACGGACACGTCGATGCGGGTGCGCGGGCACGAGGACATCTGGGCGGGCGGCGACTGCGTCGAGGTGCTCGACCTGGTGTCGGGCCGGCACCGCCACATCGCGCTCGGCACGCACGCCAACAAGCAGGGCCAGGTCATCGGCTCCAACGTGGGCGGCGGGTACGGCACGTTCCCGGGTGTCGTGGGCACGGCCGTCACCAAGGTGTGCGAGACGGAGATCGCCCGCACCGGGCTTCTGGAGAGGGAGGCCCGCGAGGAGGGCCTCCAGTACGTCACGGCCACCATCGAGTCGACCAACACCGCGGGGTACTACCCGGGCGCGGCCCCGATGACGGTGAAGATACTGGCCGAGCGGCGTACGGGGCGGCTGCTCGGCGCCCAGATCGTGGGCGGCGCGGGCGCGGCCAAGCGGATCGACATCGCGGCGGTCGCCCTGACCGCCCGTATGACGGTGGATCAGATGACGGCCCTGGACCTCGGGTACGCACCGCCGTTCTCGTCGGTGTGGGACCCGGTCCTGGTGGCGGCACGCAAGGCGGTGTCGGCCCTGCGCGCCGCCGGATAGGGACTAGCGCGCCGTCTGCTCGTGGACGTACGCGACCAGGCGGGTCAGCGCGTCCGGGTCCATCGACGGGAGCACGCCGTGGCCGAGGTTGAAGACGTGGCCCTCCAGGCCCGCGGCCGCGTCCAGGACCTCGCGGGTCTTCGCCTCGACGGCGGCGGTCGGGGCGAACAGGACGGCCGGGTCGAGGTTGCCCTGGAGCGCCTTGCCGGGGCCGACGCGGCGGGCCGCCTCGTCGAGCGGGACGCGCCAGTCGACGCCGACGACGTCCGCGCCGGCCTCGCCCATGAGGCCGAGCAGTTCGCCCGTGCCGACGCCGAAGTGGATGCGGGGCACGTCGTAGGAGGCGACCGCGTCGAAGACCTTCGCCGAGGCCGGCAGGACCGAGCGCCGGTAGTCGGCGGGGGCGAGCGCGCCCACCCAGGAGTCGAAGAGCTGGACCGCGGAGGCGCCCGCCTCGATCTGCACCTTGAGGAAGGCGGCGGTGATCTCGGCGAGGCGGTCGAGCAGGTCGGCCCACAGCTCCGGGTCGCCGTACATCATGGCCTTGGTGTTCTCGTGGTTGCGGGAGGGGCCGCCCTCCACGAGGTAGCTGGCCAGCGTGAACGGGGCGCCCGCAAAGCCGATCAGCGGCGTGGCGCCGAGCTCGCCGGTCAGCATGCCGATCGCCTCGGTGACGTAGTGGACGTCCTCGGGCGTCAGGTCGCGCAGCCGCGCGAGGTCGGCCCGGGTCCGGATCGGCTCGGCGACGACGGGGCCGACGCCCGGCTTGATGTCCAGGTCGATGCCGATGGCCTTGAGCGGGACCACGATGTCGCTGAAGTAGATGGCCGCGTCGACCTTGTGACGGCGCACCGGCTGGAGCGTGATCTCGGTGACCAGTTCGGGCCGCATGCACGACTCCAGCATGGGGATGCCCTCGCGCACCTTCAGGTACTCCGGCAGCGACCGCCCCGCCTGGCGCATGAACCAGACCGGCGTGTGCGGGACGGCTTCCCGCCTGCACGCCTTGAGGAACGCGGAATCGTGCGTCTTGCTGTTCGGCTGGCCCACAGGGCGGTCGTTGGCGCTCACGCCCAGAATCTTCGCATGTGGCCGCAAGCGGCTGCCCCGGGCCGGGTGTCCCTACCGGCGCCGGGCGCTCGTTCCGCCTAGTCTTCCCCGCATGGCTGCCGCTCAGGGACGAACTTCGGATGGCGCTGACGGCAGGGAAGCCGCGGACGGGTCCACCGTTCCGATCTCCTTCCGTCAGGCCGTCGACGCACTGCGGACGGCGCGACTGCGCCCCGAGATCGAGGTGGACGAGACCCGTCCGCCGCAGCGTCTCGCGCCGCACGCCTACGCCGTGGAAGCGGCGGTCGTCGAGGGCGAGGACGACCTGGCCGACGGCCGGCTCGTCCTGCTGCACGACCCCGCCGGGCACGACGCCTGGCAGGGCACCTTCCGCCTGGTCACGCTCGTACGGGCCGAACTGGAGCCGGAGATGGCGGCCGACCCGCTGCTGCCCGAGGTCTGCTGGTCGTGGCTGACCGGCGCGCTGGACGCGCGCGGCCTCTCCTACGGAGAGGCGAGCGGCACGGTCACACGGGCCGGCTCACACTACTTCGGCGGGCTCGCGGAGCGGCTTCCGGCGACACAGATCGAGATCCGGGCGTCCTGGACGCCGCGCGAGGGCCTGGGCGGGGTGCCGGACACGGCGGGCCACCTCGCGGCCTGGTGCGATCTGCTGTGCCAGGTCGCGGGCCTGCCGCCGGCGTCGGGTCCGACCGAGGCGGGCAGCGGGGTCGTCACCCTGCCGCAGCGCCGCGACCCCCGCTGACGTACCCCTTCTCGTTCCTGACGGCCTGCGCCCCGCCCTCCGGTGGGGCGCAGGCCGTTTCCGCGGGCCCCCGCTCGGGTCCGCGCGCCCCGCCGACCACTCGACGATCGAGCATCCGTCCGAATTGCCCTAAATGTTTCTCACCAAATCGTGATCATTCTCTAAAGGCCGAAGGGTTTGGTGCCGAAGAGGTTTGTGACCCTAACTGCACGGTTCGCCCCGGCTTCATCCCCGAGCCGGCTTCGTCCCGCACCTTTCCAGGAGGCCTGGTGTCCGTTCTTCTTGAGCAGCCCGCAAGCCTGGTCGCCTACCGCCCGAACAAGCCGACGGCCATGGTCGTCGTTGCCGACCCCCGAGTCCGCTCCACCGTCACCCGGCACCTGTGGGCGCTCGGAGTACGTGACGTCATCGAGGCGTCGTCCATCGCGGAGGCCCGTCCCCGCGTCGGCAACCCGCGCGACATCTGCGTTGCCGACGTCCACCTGCCCGACGGTTCCGGGCTGACCCTGCTGTCCGAGACCCGAGCCGCCGGCTGGCCCAACGGCCTGGCCCTGTCCGCGGCGGACGACATCGGCGCCGTGCGCAACGCCCTCGCGGGCGGTGTGAAGGGCTACGTCGTCACCGGTACCCGTACCAACGTCGGGCACCCCGGCCGCCCCGGCGCCGCCCCCATCGGCGCCGCGGCCGCCCGGATGCACCGCCGCCCCCCGGGTGCCCCGAGCCACCCGGGCGGCTACCGCGAGCTCTCCGGCCGCGAGGTCGAGGTGCTCCGGCTGGTTGCGGAGGGCCAGTCGAACAAGGCGATCGGCGTCTCCATGGGCCTGTCCGCTCTGACCGTCAAGTCCCACCTCGCCCGGATCGCACGCAAGCTCGGCACGGGTGACCGCGCCGGCATGGTGGCCGTCGCGCTGCGTACCGGAATCATCCACTGACTGGTTTACGACCCTCGCTCGCCCGTCGACGGAACGTTCCGTCGACGGGCGACGTGCATACACAGATACCCTTGACAGGTGACCGACGCCCATAAGACCGCAGCAGAGACAGCACTGCGAACCACCGGGGGCGCTCCCCCGGACGACGTCGACAAGGCGCCGATTCCCTTGCTGGAGCCCCGAGAGGGCATTCCGCCTGTCGTTGCCACCGATGAAGCACTGGCCGAAGTGGTCGCCGCGTTCGCGGCCGGCACCGGCCCCGTGGCCGTGGACGCCGAGCGCGCGTCCGGCTACCGCTACGGGCAGCGCGCCTACCTCGTGCAGCTCCGCCGGGAGGGCGCGGGCAGCGCGCTCATCGACCCCGTCGGCTGTCCGGATCTCTCCGCCCTCGGGGAGGTGCTTTCGGACACCGAGTGGATCCTGCACGCCGCCACCCAGGATCTGCCGTGCCTGCGCGAAATAGGCATGATTCCCTCCCGGATCTTCGACACCGAGCTCGCCGGGCGGCTCGCGGGCTTCCCGCGCGTGGGGCTCGGCGCGATGGTCGAGAGCGTGCTCGGGTACGCCCTGGAGAAGGGCCACTCGGCGGTCGACTGGTCGACCCGGCCGCTCCCCGAGCCCTGGCTGCGCTACGCCGCCCTCGACGTGGAGCTCCTGGTGGATCTGCGCGACGCGTTGGAGAAGGAGCTCGACCGGCAGGGCAAGCTGGAGTGGGCCCGCGAGGAGTTCGACGCGATCGCCTCCGCGCCGCCCGCGCCGCCCCGCAAGGACCCCTGGCGCCGCACCTCCGGCATGCACAAGGTGCGCAGGCGCCGGCAGATGGCCGCCGTACGCGAGCTGTGGACCGCCCGGGACAAGGTGGCTCAGCGCCGTGACGTCTCGCCGGGCAAGGTGCTGAGCGACTCCGCGATCATCGAGGCCTCGCTCGCGCTGCCCGCGCACGTGAACGCGCTGACCGCGCTGCCCGGCTTCGGGCACCGGATGGGCCGGCGTCAGCTGGAGCAGTGGCAGGCCGCCGTCGACCGGGCGAAGGCTTTGGCGGAGGCGGAACTGCCGCAGCCCGGCCAGCCGTTGCAGGGTCCGCCGCCGCCGCGTTCCTGGGCGGACAAGGACCCGGCCGCGGCCGCCCGGCTCTCGGCGGCCCGCGCGGCCGTCTCGGAGCTCGCCGAGCGGCTGAACATGCCGCAGGAGAACCTGATCACCCCGGACACCGTGCGCCGGGTCTGCTGGGAGCCGCCGGGCGACCGCTCCGAGGCCGCCGTCGCCGAGGCGCTCGCGTCCTACGGTGCCAGGCGCTGGCAGATCGAGCAGGTCACGCCGCTGCTCTCGGCGGCGCTCACGGACACCCCGGCCAAGTCCTGACCCACTGAGCGAGTCGGGCCCGCGGCACCTCCATGCCACCGCGGGCCCAAAATTCCCCAAGACCGGACCGTATCCAACAGGCTCGAACAGCTTTAGGCTGTGCGCCGCATCAGATTCTTTCAGTGCACCGCACCACGGGAAGGAATGACATGCGCACGCCATTACGTGCGGCGGCTCTCGCGGTCACCACCGTGCTCGCCCTGGGCGCCGCCGGCCTCACCGCCACCGCGCCCGCCGCACAGGCCCGCCCCAAGGCGCCGACCGCCGCCCACACCGTCGGCCACGACGACCACGCCTTCACCATCGACGGCAAGCCGCTCTCCATCTGGTCCGGCGAGTTCCACTACTGGCGGCTGCCCAGCCCCGACGCGTGGCGCGACGTCCTGCAGAAGATGAAGGCGGGCGGCTTCAACGCCGCCTCCATCTACTTCGACTGGGACTTCCACTCCCCAAAGCCCGGCGTGTACGACTTCACGGGCGTCCGGGACGTCGACAAGCTGCTCGACATCGCGCGGGAGGTGGGGATCTACGTCATCGCCCGCCCCGGCCCGTACATCAACGCCGAGACCGACGGCGGCGGCTTCCCCGGCTGGCTCGTCACCCAGAAGGGCAAGGCCCGCACCACGGCGCCCGACTATCTGGCGGCCGCCGACGAATGGCTCTCCAGGATC
Organism: Streptomyces sp. NPDC001415; assembly: GCF_053597395.1. Taxonomy (NCBI): domain Bacteria; kingdom Bacillati; phylum Actinomycetota; class Actinomycetes; order Kitasatosporales; family Streptomycetaceae; genus Streptomyces; species Streptomyces sp. NPDC001415. The sequence continues at coordinate 54,751 of NZ_JBSFIE010000033.1, read as the reverse complement.
GACCCGATCCTGGCCCGCCACCAGCTGACCAACGGCACCGGCACGGTGATCGCCTACCAGGTCGAGAACGAGTACTACAAGGACACCACCGACGGCCACGCCTACATCAAGCACCTCGTCGACAAGGCGCACGCGGACGGCATCACGGTGCCGCTGACGGGCAACCACAACGGCGTGTTCGCCAAGGAACTCGACATCGACGGGCACGACTCCTACCCGCAGGGCTTCAACTGCTCAAGCCCCGACACCTGGCGCTCCCTGCCCGATCTGTCCGGTGCGAAGAAGAGTGACGAACCACTGTTTCTGGCCGAATTCCAGGGCGGCTCCTTCGACCCGTGGGGCGGCCCCGGCTTCGACAAGTGCCGACAGCTCACGGGCGGCGACTTCGAGAAGGCCGCGTACGAGAACAACATCGCCTCGGGCGCCACGATGCAGAACTTCTACATGGCCTACGGCGGCACCTCCTGGGGCTGGCTGCCCTCGCCCGGCGCGGTCTACAGCTCCTACGACTACGGCGCGCCGATCCGCGAGGACCGCCAGCTCAGCGAGAAGTACCTGGTCGACAAGCGGCTCGGATACCTGGTGCAGTCCGTGGCGCCGCTGACGAGGACGGAGAGCGCGACGGCGGGCGCGCCCGACAACGCCGCCGTGCTGCGCCGCGACCGGCGCAACCCCGACGACGGCACCACGATCACCGTCGTACGGCACAAGGACGTCAACAACAAGGCGAAGGACACCACGCACCTCGCGCTCGGCGGGTTCGCGTCGGTGCCGCAGGAGCCCGGCACGGCGCTGACGGTCGAGGGCCGCGACTCGAAGCTGCTGGTGTCCGGCTATGCGATGGACCACCAGAAGTTGAGGTACTCGACGTCCGAGCTCATGACGCACGGGACGTTCGGCGCGCGGGACGTGGCGCTGCTCTACGGGCGGCACGGGCAGGACGGCGAGAGCGTGCTGCGGTACGCCGCGCGGCCCGGCGTGAAGGTGCTCAGCGGGCAGGTGAAGCAGACGTGGGACGCGGCGAGCGGCGACCTGCGCCTGAACTACACGCACGACGGCCTCACGCAGGTCCTCATCACTCCGCCCGACGGCTCAACTCCCCTGCTTCTCCTGCTTGCTGACGATGCGACAGCTGATACGTACTGGCGGCTCGACACCCCGCAGGGGCCGGTCCTGGCGAGCGGTCCGGAGCTGCTGAGGACCGCCTCGTACGACAAGGGCGTACTGAAGCTCACCGGGGACACCGACAAGGCGGCCTCGCTGCACGTGCTGACCGGCACGCCCGCGACGTCGGTCACGTGGAACGGGCGGCCCGCGCCGGGCGCGCTCGACACGACGGGGAGCGCACTGGACGGCCCGAAGCCCGTCTCCCTTCCCACGCTGGGGAGTTGGAAGTTCCAGCGCGAGACTCCTGAGGCCGCGCCCGGGTTCGACGACGCGGCATGGCGGGCCGCCGACCAGCCGGCGCTCTCGGCGGACGACTACGGCTTCCACGCAGGGTCCATCTGGTACCGGGGCCACTTCACGGCCGCCGGGTCGGAGTCGGCGATCCAGGTCAACGCCAGCACCGGCAAGGGCGGTTCGTACTTGGTGTGGCTGAACGGCACCTATCTGGGCAGCTCCGCCGACGGGGCCCATCGGTTCGCGGTGCCGGGCGGGGTCCTGAAGGCGGGCAAGGACAACGTCCTCGCGGTGCTCGCCGCCGACATGGCGCACGAGCAGGACTGGTCGGCCGACGACAGCCACAAACAGCCGCGCGGCCTGACCTCGGTACGGCTCGTGGGCTCGGCGAAGCAGATCGGATGGCGGCTGCAGGGCGCGCTCGGCGGGGAGAACCTCGTCGACCCGGTGCGCGGGCCGCTCAACACCGGTGGCCTGTATGGCGAACGCCACGGCATGCACCTGCCCGGCTACCCGGACGGCGGCTGGCCTTCCGCCTCTCTGCCCGACACCCGGGCGGGCGCTGCCGGGGTCTCCTGGTACCGCACCGGCTTCGACCTCGACCTGCCGCAGGGCCAGGACGTACCGATCGGCCTGACGATCTCGGACGACAAGGCGAAGCACTACCGGGCGCTCGTGTACGTGAACGGCTGGATGGCCGGCCTGTACGTGAACAACCTCGGGCCGCAGAAGTCGTTCCCGGTGCAGCCCGGCATGCTGCGCACCCACGGCCACAACACGGTCGCCATCGCGGTCATCGGCGAGGACGCGGCCGGGGACGGGCTCGGGAAGGTGACCCTGGACGCGTACGGGAACCACACGACGCCGCTGCGGTACGGCGACATCGCCTCGCCTGGCTGGTCGGCGACGACCAATCGCGATCCTCAGGCGAGCGCGGATGTACGGATCGCGGCGCCGGACGCGATCGCGCGGGGCGCGGCGGGCGAGCTGACGGCGTCCTTCGCGCCGCGCCGGACGGCGGCGCGGGATGCCTCCCTGTCGGTGCGGCTTCCGGACGGGTGGACGGCCTCCACGCCGCTCACCCAGCAGCTGGGGGACGTACCCGCCGGGCGCACGGTGACGCACACCTGGAAGGTGACGGCGGCGAACGGTTCCGGGCCCTGGTCGTCGGTGCTCTCGGCGGCGGCCCGCTACCGGGGCGGCACGGCGTCCGCCGCCGTGGGCGTGGCTTCCCCTCCCCCGGTGCCCGGGGCCGGGGCGCACGCCGTCTCCGACCTCGACTTCACCGCGACGAACGGGTGGGGTCCGGTGGAGCGCAACACCTCCAACGGCGAGGACGCGGCCGGTGACGGACATGCGATGTCCATCGCGGGCGTGCCGTACGCGAAGGGCCTCGGGGTGCATGCCGATGGCGACGTGACGGTCTTCCTCGGCGGGGCGTGCTCGCGGTTCACCGCGTCGGTGGGGGTGGACGACGAGACGGGTGACGCCGGGTCGGTCACCTTCTCCGTCCTGGCGGACGGGCGTCCCGTGGCTACGACTCCGGTGCTGCGGGGGCGGCAGGCGGCGATGCCGCTGGCTGCGGATGTGTCCGGGGCGCAGGTGGTCGACCTCGTCGTGACCGACGGGGGTGACGGGAACGGGCTGGACCATGGGGACTGGGCGACCCCCATGCTGACCTGCGGCTAGCCCGGCCGCCACGCCCTGGGGCTCCGCCCCAGACCCCGTTAGGGCCCCCACCCCGCCCCTCCCCTGAACCCTTCGGCGGCTGGCACCGAGGGGTGGTGGGTCGGGTGCGGATCATGCGTGGCCGGGCGCGCAGTTCCCCGCGCCCCTCACAGCACCGGGTACAGGCATACCCGGCCCGTCCGGCGATTGAGGACGAGCGCCCTTCAGGCGCGAACGGGGGTCCGGGGGCAGCGCCCCCGGGGGCGGTCGGCAGATGCATCCCACCCCCGGAGGGTCTAGGGGAGGGGCGGGGTGGGGACCAATCCGGGGTGTGACGTTCGCCGCTCCCGCCCCCGGGACTGGGCAGTCGGGTTACTCGTAAGTAGCATGGGCGGGGTGAGCGCGCGCTCAGTCGCGTGCGCAGCAGTGCAGTGCCACCCCGCACCCTGGAGGAGAGCCATCGTGCCTCGTACCGTCAGGGACGTCGTCTTCGTCGACGGCGTCCGCACCCCGTTCGGCAAGGCGGGCCCGAAGGGCATCTACCACGAGACCCGGGCCGACGATCTGGTCGTCAAGGCGATCCGGGAGCTGCTGCGCCGCAACCCGGCCCTCGACCCCGCGAAGATCGACGAGGTCGCCATCGCGGCCACCACGCAGATCGGTGACCAGGGTCTGACCCTGGGCCGTACCGCCGGCATCCTCGCGGGCCTCCCGCAGTCCGTGCCCGGCTACTCCATCGACCGCATGTGCGCGGGCGCCCTGACCGCCGTGACCTCGGTCGCCGGCTCGATCGCGTTCGGCGCGTACGACGCCGTGATCGCCGGTGGCGTCGAGCACATGGGCCGCCACCCCATGGGTGAGGGCGTCGACCCGAACCCGCGGTTCGTCAGCGAGAAGCTGGTCGACGAGTCCGCCCTCTTCATGGGCATGACCGCCGAGAACCTGCACGACCGCTACCCCCAGATCACCAAGCTGCGCGCCGACGAGTACGCGGTGCGCTCGCAGGAGAAGGCCGCCAAGGCGTACGCCGACGGCAAGATCCAGCAGGATCTCGTGCCGATCTCCGTGCGCAACACCAACGCCGAGGTCGGTGAGACCGGTTGGGGTCTCGTCACCGCCGACGAGCCGATGCGTCCGGGCACCACCCTGGAGAGCCTCGCGGGCCTCAAGACGCCGTTCCGTGTGCACGGCAACGTCACCGCGGGCAACGCGGCCGGCCTCAACGACGGCGCCACCGCGTCGATCATCGCGTCCGAGGAGTTCGCGCGGGAGAACAACCTCCCCGTGAAGATGCGCCTCGTCTCCTACGCCTTCGCCGGCGTCGAGCCCGAGGTCATGGGCTACGGCCCGATCCCGGCCACCGAGAAGGCGCTCGCCAAGGCGGGCCTCTCCATCGAGGACATCAACCTCTTCGAGATCAACGAGGCGTTCGCCGTCCAGGTCCTCGCGTTCCTGGACCACTACGGCATCGCCGACGACGACGCGCGCGTCAACCAGTACGGCGGCGCCATCGCCTACGGTCACCCGCTCGCCTCCTCCGGCGTACGCCTGATGACGCAGCTGGCCCGGCAGTTCGAGGAGCAGCCGGAGGTCCGCTACGGCCTCACCACCATGTGCGTCGGCTTCGGCATGGGCGCCACGGTCATCTGGGAGAACCCGCACCACAAGGACGCCGGAGGCAGCAAGTGAGCACCACCACCGCTGAGCTTCTCAAGGGCGCGGCCGAGCTGTTCCCGGACGAGGTCGTGACGTCCGCGCACGTACGCCACCTCGAACTGCCTTATGGCGCCGGGCGCTTCGCGCTCATCACGCTCGACAACGGCTTCGACCACACCAAGCCGACCACCTTCGGACCGGGCTCGCTGGCGAACCTCAACGCCGCGATCGACCAGGTCGAGAAGGAGGCAGCCGAGGGCACCATCGTCGGCGCCGGTGTCACCGGCAAGCCGTTCATCTTCGCGGTCGGCGCCGACCTCAAGGGCGTCGAGATCCTGAAGCGCCACGAGGACGCGCTCGCCATCGGCAAGAGCGGCCACGAGGTCTTCAAGCGCCTCTCCGCGCTGGCCGTGCCGACCTTCGCGTACTACAACGGTGCCGCGATGGGCGGCGGTGTCGAGGTCGGTCTGCACTGCACCTACCGCACCGTCTCCAAGGCGCTGCCCGCGTTCTCGCTGCCCGAGGTCTTCCTCGGCCTCGTCCCGGGCTGGGGCGGCTGCACGCTGCTCCCCAACCTGATCGGCGCCGACAAGGCCGTCTCGGTCATCATCGAGAACTCGCTGAACCAGAACCGCCAGCTCAAGGGCAAGCAGGTCTTCGAACTCGGCATCGCCGACGCGATCTTCGAGGGTGCCGACTTCCTGGAGCAGTCCCTCATCTGGACCGCGAACGTCCTCAAGGGCGACGTCACCGTCGAGCGCCCCGAGGTCGACCGCGGCGAGGCCTGGGACCAGGCCGTCGCCAAGGGCCGCTTCATCGCCGACTCGAAGGTGCACGGCGCCGCCCCGGCCGCCTACCGCGCCCTCGACATCATCGCGGCGTCCAAGGACGGCGACCTCCAGGCCGGCTTCGACGCCGAGGACACCGCGCTCGCCGACCTGATCATGGGTGGCGAACTGCGGTCCGGCATCTACGCGTTCAACCTGGTCCAGAAGCGCGCCAAGCGCCCGGCCGGCGCCCCGGACAAGAACCTGGCGCGCCCGGTGACGAAGGTGGGTGTCGTCGGCGCCGGTCTCATGGCCTCGCAGCTGGCGCTCCTCTTCCTCCGTCGCCTCGAAGTGCCGGTCGTCCTGACCGACATCGACCAGGAGCGCGTCGACAAGGGTGTGGGCTACGTCCACGCCGAGATCGACAAGCTGCTCTCGAAGTCCCGGATCAACCAGGACAAGGCCAACCGTCTTAAGGGCCTGGTCTCCGGTGTCCTCGACAAGGCCGAGGGCTTCTCGGACGCCGACTTCATCATCGAGGCCGTCTTCGAGGAGATCGGCGTCAAGCAGCAGGTGTTCGCGGAGGTCGAGGCGGTCGCCCCGGCGCACGCGATCCTCGCCACCAACACCTCCTCGCTGTCGGTCACCGAGATGGCGTCGAAGCTGAAGCACCCCGAGCGGGTCGTCGGCTTCCACTTCTTCAACCCGGTCGCGATCCTGCCGCTCCTGGAGATCGTCCGCGGCGAGCGGACCGACGACGTCTCGCTGGCCACGGCCTTCGGCGTCGCGCGCAAGCTGAAGAAGACCGCGGTCCTGGTCAAGGACGCCCCGGCGTTCGTCGTGAACCGCATCCTGACCCGCTTCATGGGCGAGATCCAGAACGTCATCGACGAGGGCACCCCGGTCGCCGTCGCCGAGAAGGCCGTCGAGCCGCTCGGTCTGCCGATGTCGCCGCTGGTCCTCCTGGAGCTGGTCGGCCCGGCCATCGGCCTGCACGTGTCCGAGACCCTCAACCGCGCCTTCCCGGACCGCTTCACGGTCTCGGAGAACCTGGCCGCGGTCGTGAAGGCCGGCAAGCGCGGCTTCTACGTGTACGACTCCGGGAAGCCGGAGCTGGACCCCGAGGTCGCCGCTCTCCTCAAGCAGGGCGACGTCGTCCTGACCGAGGAGCAGACCCGGGACCGCGTCCTGGACGCGGTGGCGCAGGAGATCGGGCTCATGCTGGAGGAGGGTGTCGTCGCCGAGGCGCAGGACATCGACCTCTGCCTGATCACCGGTGCCGGCTGGCCCTTCCACCTGGGCGGCATCACGCCGTACCTGGACCGCGAAGGCGTCTCGGAGCGCGTGAACGGAAAGAAGTTCCTGGCGCCGGGCGTCGCGAGCGTCCCCGCGTAGCACGGCCCCGAAGAACAGAGGCCCCGCACTTCGGTGCGGGGCCTCTGTCGTGCCCAAGTCCCGCCCTGGACAAGACTGTTGACGGTATGTCACCCATACGTGAGAGGCCCGGGACCGATGATCCGGCCCCGGGCCTCCTTGTGCGGCGCGGTGCGCTTCAGACCTGCTGCCAGGCCTCCAGGGCCAGGCCCGGCTCGTCCGTGCGCTGGCGGGTGATGCGCAGGGCGCCCTCGGGGGTGAACACGCCGAGGACGATCCTGCCATCGGCGTCCAGCGCCAACGCCGGGGCGCCCGCGCAGACTTCGCCGGTCGGCGTCCAGGTGACCCCGGCGTCCTCCTGCTCGGTGGGGTAGGCGGCTATCGCGGGGCGGCCGTCGCGGTCGCGCTGGGCGAGCACCGTGCAGTCGACGCCGTCGATCTCCTTGCGCAGCAGCGCGACCGGGCCCGAACCGCGGCCGCCGAGCGACTCGGTGGGGCCGTCGCCGCGCCAGGCGTGCAGCTCGCCGGACTTGGCGTCGCGCAGGAAGAAGGTGATCCGGCCGCCCTCACCGGTGACCAGGCCGGTGATGGTGCCGGTCTCCGGGTCGTCGGCCAGTTTGTCGATCTCCTTGAAGGGGGCGTCCGCGGCGGCCCGTTCGAAGCGCATGATGCCGGTGTTGGACGGGGCGTGGATGACCATCCGGCCGGCCTCGCCCGCCACGACCGATATCGAGCGGTCGGCGCCGTTGCCGTTGAGGTCGGCCCAGCCGGCCCACTTGCCGGACGGCTGCTGGCCGCGCGCGGAGACCCCGCCGAAGGCGTTGCGCACCACGATCTGGGCGTTGCCCGCCGAGTCCACGCCCACCGAGGGGTGACCCATCTTCAGGCCCTTCTCCCAGTCGTGGCGCGGGTAGGGGGAGCCGACCACGGCCCAGTTCTTGACGGGGCGGCCCGTCTGGTACTGGATGGCGTGGACGAGTTCGGTCCAGGTGCCGCCGTCCTCCATGGGGGTGTGCCGCAGCGCCGTCATGTGCACATAGCCGTCGGGGCCCTGTGCGATCGAGAGGTGCGACTGGAGCCCCTTGCCGGGGGCGACCAGCTCGGGGCCGCTCCAGGCGCCGCCCGGCCGCGACTCGGTCCAGCGGGCCACGCCGCCGGTGGCGGGCGCGTACGCGGAGAGCCTGCCGTCCTTGCCGAGCCGGAGCCAGCCGGTGACGGTGGGGCGGCCGTCCTCGGTCGCCACGACCGGGGTGGCGCGGGTCGGTGCGGTGACGATGCCGCCGGACTTGGCGGGCTCCCCGCCCGCTGTCTGTCGAGACCTCAGTGCCATGGTCCACGACCACCTTTCCCCACCGGATCCGCGCGACGCGTCCGGGTCCAGCAAACAAGCGACTTTCTGCCGACCATAACACTGGTAAGGGCCCCTGTTTCCCCCGGGATTTCCGCCCCGACGTGCGGCTTTTCGTCACCCGTCGCAAAGGTGGCGGGCGGGGTTCCGCTCATCGCCGTACACCCGGTCGGGTGAAATTCGGTCGGCGCGTACGGCTCGGTCGGCGCATACGGAGAAGAGGGCCCCGTACGCCCCGATCGGGCGGGGCGTACGGGGCCGCCGGAATCGGGCTCCGGTTACGGGGAGTTGTGTCCGACGCGGGGCACGATCCGGCTGTGCCTGCGGCCGTAGCCGAAGTAGATGACGACGCCGATCGCCATCCAGACGCCGAACCGGATCCAGGTCTCGGCGGGCAGGTTGAGCATCAGCCACAGCGAGGCGGCCACCGCGGCCGCGGGCACCCAGGGCACCAGCGGGGTGCGGAAGGAGCGGGGCAGGTCGGGGCGGGTGTGGCGCAGGATGACGACGCCGATCGCGACGACGACGAAGGCGAACAGGGTGCCGATGTTGACCAGTTCGGCCAGCTCGCTGAGGCTGGTGAAGCCCGCGACGATCGCGATGATCACGCCGAGCAGGATGGTCGGCCGGTGCGGGGTGCGGAAGCGCGGGTGGACGTGCGAGAAGAACCGGGGCAGCAGCCCGTCCCGGCTCATCGCGAAGAACACCCGGGTCTGGCCGAGCAGCAGGATCATGCACACCGTGGTCAGACCCACGGCGGCGCCGAAGCTGATGACACCGGCGAACCAGGGGTGGCCGGTGGCCTTGAAGGCGTCGGCGAGCGGCGCGTCCACCGAGAGGTCGGTGTAGTGCTGCATGCCGGTGACGACGATGGAGACGGCCACGTAGAGGATCGTGCAGATGAGGAGGGAGCCGAGGATGCCGCGTGGCATGTCCCGCTGCGGGTTCCTGGTCTCCTCGGCGGCGGTCGCCACGACGTCGAAGCCGATGAAGGCGAAGAAGACGACCGAGGCGGCGGTGAAGATGCCCATCACGCCGAAGTTGGTGGGGGCGTAGCCGGTCATCAGCTCGATGAGCGGGGCCTTGAGGTTGCCGCCGGCGGTCTGCGGCTGCGCCTTGGGGATGAACGGCGAGTAGTTGGCGGACTTGATGAAGAACGCGCCCGCGATGATCACGATGAGGACGACGGTCACCTTGATGGCGACGACGACCGAGGTGACCCGGGCCGAGAGTTTCATGCCGAGCACGAGGATGCCGGTCAGGACCAGGACGAGGGCGGCCGCCAGGATGTCGAAGCCGAACCCGTGGGCGCCGTCGCGGCCGCTGAGCGCCTCGGGCAGGTGCCAGCCCGCGTTGTCGAGCAGGGAGCGGACGTAGCCGGACCAGCCGACCGCCACCACCGCCGTCCCGAGGGCGAATTCGAGCACCAGGTCCCAGCCGATGGTCCACGCGGGCAGCTCGCCGAGCGAGGCGTAGGAGAAGGTGTACGCGGATCCGGCCACCGGCACCGTCGAGGCGAACTCGGCGTAGCACAGGGCGGCGAGGGCGCAGACGATGCCCGCGACGACGAACGCGAGGGACACCGCGGGCCCGGCGTTCTCCTTGGCGACCTTGCCCGTGAGGACGAAGATGCCGGTGCCGATGATGACTCCGACCCCGAATACGGTGAGGTCGAGAGCGGACAGGGACTTCTTGAGTGCGTGTTCTGGCTCCTCTGTGTCCTGGATTGACTGCTCGATCGTTTTGGTCCGGAACAGACCGGTACTGGCCACCCGTGCACCTCCGCTAGCTCAACGTCCTCGCCATGATCGGGAGGAGTGGCGGTACGGGTACCGGGCTGAGCCCTTTATTCACGCGAACGGGCCGGACCGATCACCCGTACAGGGAGATCGGCCCGGCCCGTTGACCGGCGGTCACATGATCAGTCGCGGGCGGGCTCCACGGCGGCCCGGCTCTCCTCGAACCGGCCGTCCAGCTTCGAGACGAGCCCGGTGACCTGACGTGCGATGTCCGGCGCGGTCAGGCCGATCTCCGCCATGACCTCGCCGCGCGAGGCGTGGTCGAGGAAGCGCGGCGGGATGCCGAAGTCGCGCAGCGGGACGTCCACGCCCGCGTCGCGCAGGGCCTGGCTGATGGCCGAACCGACGCCGCCCACGCGGCTGTTGTCCTCGACGGTGACGACGACGCGGTGCTGCTCGGCGAGCGGCGCCATGGCCTCGTCGACCGGCTTGACCCAGCGCGGGTCGACCACGGTCGTCGAGATGCCCTGGGCGTCGAGCAGGTCGGCGATCTCCAGGCACATCGGCGCGAGCGCGCCGACGGAGACCAGGAGCACGTCCGGGCGGACCGTGTCCGAGGTGGGCCGGCGCAGCACGTCCATGCCGCCGATGCGGCCGACGGCCTTGACGGCGGGGCCGACCGCGCCCTTGGAGAAGCGCACCACGGTCGGGGCGTCCTCGACCTCGACGGCCTCGCGCAGCTGGGCCCGTACCTGGTCGGCGTCGCGCGGGGCCGCGATCTGGAGGCCGGGCACGACCTGGAGGATCGACATGTCCCACATGCCGTTGTGCGAGGCGCCGTCGGTGCCGGTGACACCGGCCCGGTCGAGCACGAAGGTCACACCGCACTTGTGCAGGGCGACGTCCATGAGGACCTGGTCGAAGGCGCGGTTGAGGAACGTGGCGTACACCGCGAAGACGGGGTGCACACCGCCGGTGGCCAGGCCCGCGGCGGAGACCGCGGCGTGCTGCTCGGCGATGCCGACGTCGTAGACGCGCTCCGGGAAGGCCTTGGCGAACTTGTCGAGGCCGACCGGCTGGAGCATGGCCGCGGTGATCGCGACGATGTCCTCGCGCTCCTTGCCGAGCTTGACCATCTCCTCGCCGAACACGGAGGTCCAGTCGAGGCCGGAGGTCGACACGGGAAGGCCGGTGTCCGGGTGGATCTTGCCGACGGCGTGGAAGCGGTCGGCCTCGTCGGCGAGCGCCGGCTGGTAGCCGCGGCCCTTCTCGGTGAGGCAGTGCACGATGACCGGGCCGCCGAAGCGCTTGGCGCGCTGCAGGGCCGACTCCAGGGCGTCGATGTCGTGCCCGTCGATGGGGCCGACGTACTTCAGGCCCAGGTCCTCGAACATGCCCTGCGGGGCGATGAAGTCCTTGAGGCCCTTCTTGGCGCCGTGCAGGGTCTCGTACAGCGGCTTGCCGACGACCGGGGTGCGCTCCAGGAGGTCCTTGCCCTTGGCCAGGAACCGCTCGTAGCCGTCGGTGGTGCGCAGGGTGGCCAGGTGGTTGGCGAGGCCGCCGATGGTCGGCGCGTACGAGCGCTCGTTGTCGTTCACCACGATCACCAGGGGACGGTCCTTGGCGGCGGCGATGTTGTTCAGCGCCTCCCAGGCCATGCCGCCGGTGAGGGCGCCGTCGCCGATGACGGCCACCACGTGGTCGTCCTTCTTGAGCACCTCGTTCGCCTTGGCGAGGCCGTCGGCCCAGCCGAGGACCGTGGAGGCGTGGCTGTTCTCGATGAAGTCGTGCTCCGACTCGGCGCGCGCCGGGTAGCCGGACAGGCCGCCCTTCATCTTCAGCTTGGAGAAGTCCTGCCGCCCCGTGAGCAGCTTGTGGACGTAACTCTGGTGTCCGGTGTCCCAGAGGACCTTGTCCTTGGGGGATTCGAAAACGCGGTGCAGTGCGATGGTCAGTTCCACCACACCGAGGTTCGGACCGAGGTGTCCGCCGGTCTTGGAGACCGCGTCCACCAGGAAGGTCCGGATCTCTGCCGCCAGCTGGTCGAGCTGCTCCGGGCTGAGCCGGTCAAGATCGCGCGGTCCCCTGATACGGGTAAGCAGCGGCACCCGTGCCTCCTTGCATCCGTGCTGGTCGAGCATGCCGATCCGTTGAGTCTAATGTTCCGACCGCGGCCGCGGTCGCGGGGCGGTGCGTTCCGCGTCACCCGTGTGGCTGACAGGCCCTGCCGCACATGGACGTGCCCGGCGCCTCTCAGGCACCGGGCACGTCGGTAAGCGGGCAGGTCAGGCGCGGCCCGCGGACTTCTGGGTCTTGCGGGTGACGGCGTCGATGATCACGGTGATCAACAGCACGCCACCGGTGATCATCTGCTGAATCGCGGCGGCGACGCCTTCGAGGGCGAGGCCGTACTGGATCGAGGTGATGACCAGCACACCGAGGAGCGCGTTCCAGGTGCGGCCGCGGCCGCCGAAGAGGCTGGTGCCGCCGATGACGGCCGCGGCGATGGCGTTCATCAGGAGGTCGCCGCTGCCGGCGCTCTGGTTGGCCGCGCTGATCTTGGACGCGATGAACAGACCGCCGACGGCCGCGAAGGTGCCCGAGATCGCGTAGACCGAGGTGCGGACCAGCACGATGTTGATGCCGGCCCGGCGCGAGGCCTCGACGCTGCCGCCGAGCGCGAAGATCATGCGGCCGTACGAGGTGCGGCGGAGCACGAAGTCGGTGAGGATCAGCGCCGCCAGGAAGATCACTACGGCGAGCGGCAGGCCCTTGTTCTGGTTGAACATGTAGGCCGCCGCGAAGGACACCACGGCCAGCAGCGCGGTGCGCAGCACGATCTCGTTCAGCGGACGCGAGGGGACGCCCGCGGCCTCACGCCGACGGCTGTCGAAGAACGCCGACAGGAAGTACACGGCGACGGCCACCGCCGCGGCGCCGTAGGCCACCGCGATGTCGCTGAAGAAGTAGTTCGAGAGGTTGTAGAAGACGCCCGAACCCTTGGTGTTGATCGTGCCGTTCTCGCCCAGGATCTTCAGCATGAAGCCGTTCCAGAACAGCAGACCGGCCAGCGTGACGGCGAAGGCGGGGACACCGATCCTCGCGAAGATGAAGCCGTGAATGGCGCCCGCGACCGCACCCGTGAGGATGGCCAGGACCAGCGCCAGCCACTCGGGGGTGCCGTGCAGGATGCTGAGCACCGCGAAGGACGCGCCCGCCACACCGCTGACCGAGCCGACCGACAGGTCGATCTCGCCGAGCAGCAGCACGAAGACGATGCCCACCGCGATCATGCCCGTGCCGACCATGGCGACGGAGATGTTCGAGAGGTTGCCCGCGGTGAGGAAGTTCGAGTTCAGGCTCTGGAAGACGATGCAGATGATGATCAAACCGACGATGACGGGCAGCGCGCCCAGCTCACCGGCACGCACCTTGCGCTTCAGCTCGCCGACGTAGCCGCCGAAGCCCTGCTCGCGCACGAGGAGGCGGGGGTCGACGGCGGTGACGGCGGCGTCCGCCGCGGGCGGTGCGTCCACGGGAGCCCCGTGCGGCTTGCCGAGGTCGGTCGGGGAGGTCTTGTCGGTGTTCACTTCTGAGCCTCCGCGTTGCGCGCCGCACGGCGGGTCACGGCGTTGTCCGTGGCCCCGGTGATGGCGGAGATGATCTCTTCCTGCGAGGTGGTCTTCACGTCGAAGACACCGTTGTTCCGGCCGAGCCGGAGCACCGCGACCTTGTCGGCGACGGCCTTCACATCGGCCATGTTGTGGCTGATGAGGACGACCGCGTGGCCGCGCTCGCGCAGCCGCTCGACCAGGTCGAGGACCTGCGCGGTCTGCTCGACGCCGAGGGCCGCGGTGGGCTCGTCGAGGATGACGAGCTTGGGGTCGCCGAGCATCGAGCGGGCGATGGCCACGGTCTGGCGCTGGCCGCCGGAGAGCGAGGCGATCGGGATGCGCACGCTCGGGATGCGGATCGACAGCGTGGTGAGCAGCTCGCGCGAGCGGCGCTCCATCTCGACCTCGTCGAGGACGCCGCGCTTCTTCAGCTCGCGCCCGAGGTAGAGGTTGCCGACGACGTCGATGTTGTCGCACAGCGCGAGGTCCTGGTAGACGGTCGCGATGCCGAGGTTCTGGGCGTCGTGCGGCTTGCCGATCTGGACGGCCTTGCCCTCCCACTCGATGACGCCGTCATCGATGGGGTGCACGCCGGCGATCGTCTTGACCAGCGTGGACTTTCCGGCGCCGTTGTCGCCCACCAGGGCGACCACTTCACCGGCGTGGACCTCAAGCTCTACGTCGGTGAGCGCCTGAACGGCACCGAACCGCTTGGAGACCCCGCGCAACGCCAACACGGGCGTAGCGGACACGTGAACCATCTCCTTCGCCGCCTGACCGGCGGGGATGCCGCGCCCGATGGGGTGGGGGCGCGGAGGTCGAGCAGAAGAGAACAGAGAAACAGCGAGAAGGGGAAACGTTCCGTCCGGCGCCCTGGCGGGGGCCGAAAAGGCGGGCGCGGGGGCGCCGGAGGAGCGTTCGGATCGCTCAAGTCCCTTGTCCTGAAAGGGACTTGGCGGGGGAACTACTTGAGGCCGAGCGTGTCGCAGGCGGCCTTGTAGCTACCGGTGCAGATGTCGGCGATCGTGTAGATCTTGTCCTTGATAACAGTGTCCTTGATGTTGTCCTTGGTCAGCGAGACGACCGGGACGATCGTGGACGGGACGCCCTTGGTGGTCGGCGAGTCGACCTTCTTGGCGCCGAGCGAGCCGAGGTCCTGGCCCTTGGCGAGCTTGACCGCCATCTCGGCGGCGATGGCGTCTTCCTGCGGGTAGGACTTGTAGACGCTCATGTACTGCTCACCGGTGATGATCCGCTGCACACCCGCGAGCTCGGCGTCCTGGCCGGTGACCGGCGGGAGCTTGGAGAGGCCGGCCGCCTTGAGGGCGGTGATGATGCCGCCCGCCATGCCGTCGTTGGCGGAGTAGACGCCGATGACCTTGTCCTTGCCCAGGGCGGAGAGCGCGCCCTCCATGTTGGCGTTGGCGTTCTCGGGCTTCCACTCCTTGGTGTCGTACTCCTTCCCGATGTTCACCTTGCCGTCGAGCTCGGCGTGGGCGCCCTTCTTGAAGAGGGCGGCGTTCGGGTCGGTGACGGCGCCGTTCATCATCACGATGTCGCCGGACTTGGCCTTGTCGCCCAGGGCCTGGAGGAGGGCCTTGCCCTGCACGTGGCCGACTTCCTCGTTGTCGAAGGACACGTAGGAGTCGATGGGCCCCTGGGCGAGGCGGTCGAAGGCGACGACGGGGATGCCGGCGTCCTTGGCCTTCTTGACCGAGCTCGCGATGGCGGCCGAGTCGACCGAGTCCACGATGAGCGCGTCCACCTTGTTGGTGATCATCGTGTCGGCCTGCTGGTTCTGGGTCGTCGCGTCCTGCTTGGCGTTCGCGTAGACGATCTGGCCCTTGCCGTTGGTCAGCTCCTTGACCTTGGCCTCGATCAGCGGCTTGTCGAACTTCTCGTAGCGCGCGGTCTGGTTCTCGGGGAGCAGCAGGCCGATCTTGAGGTCGTCGCCCTTCTTGGCGCTGCTGGTGCCGGACGACTTGGTGCCGCCGCCGGACTCCTTGGCACTGCCACAGGCGGCGAGCGAGACGGCCATCGCGGTGGCGGCAACGGCTACAGCGGCACGACGCATGTTCGTGTTCACTTCAGAAACCTCCCTGACGAGGCCGCGACGTTGCGGCCGAGGTGGCTGGAAGTCAACTCGGCGTTAAGCCCACCGTCAAGGAGTAAATCCTTAACGAGATGACAACGGTGCCATCCGTTATCTAAGTGAAGGCAGGCGCCGAGGCGGGGAGAGCACTGTCCAACAGGGTCGAATCCCCCATTTCACTCAGTACGAGAGCGAGCGCGCCGAGCACCTCCGCGCGGCCGCCGAGCGCCCCCGGAAGAACCGTCAACTGCCGTGCGGCGCTGGGGATCGCGTACCGCGACACGGAGTCCCTGATGGGCCCGAGAACGAGCTCTCCGGCCTCCGCGAGGTCGCCGCCGAGGACGACCCGGCTGGGGTTCAGGAGGTTGCAGAGGTTGGCGACGCCGCTGCCGATGTGGCGTCCGACGTCGGCGACGACCCGGCGGCAGCCCGGGTCGCCCTCACGGGCCAACTGGACTACTCGCTCCATGGTCAGGTCGGCTCCGTGGCTGGATTGCAGCAGTGGGAGCACATAGCGGGCCGCGGTGAAGGTCTCCAGGCAGCCGCGGTTGCCGCAGCGGCAGACCGGGCCCGACTCGTCCAGGGTGATGTGCCCGATCTCGCCCGCGGTGCCGCCGGGGCCCCGGTAGATCTGCCCCTCTATGACCAGACCGGCGCCGACACCGCTCGCGACCTTGATGTACGCCAGGTCCCTGACCCCGCGCCCGCTGCCCCAGACCAGCTCGCCGAGCGCGCCCAGGTTGGCGTCGTTGTCGACGTACACCGGCACGCCCAGGCGCCCGGCGAGCTCCTCGCTGGGGTTGATGCCGGTCCAGCCCGGCAGGATCGAGGTGGAGCCGAGCGTGCCGGACTCGACGTCGATGGGGCCGGGCACGCCGAGACCCACCCCGATGACCTTGTCCTGGCCGATGCCGGTGGCCGCGATCAGCCGCTTGACCAGCTCTTCCGCCCGGCCGAAGCCCTGCGCCGAGGAGGCGTCGACATCCAGCGGCTCGGACTCCTCGGCCAGTACCTGGTGGGCCAGGTTGCCGACCGCCACCCTCAGGTGCGTATGGCCGAAATCGACGCCGATGACGATGCCGGCCGAGCCGCTGAGCGAGACGCTGCGGGCCCGGCGGCCGCCCGCCGAGGTGGGGGTGACCTCGACGGTCCCGCCGTCCTTCAGCTCGCGGACGATGTTGGAGACCGTGGCCGCGGACAGGCCGGTCGTCCTGGCGATCTCGGCCTGGGTGAGCGAGCCCGCCATGCGCACGGCACGTACGACCCGCTCAAGGTTGGCCCGGTGCAATGACGTCTGTGACCCCGGAGTCTCCATCGACTCATCCACTCCCGCCGTAGGCGGACGGCACGACGGCCGCCCCCGCACGGAGCCGCAGCAATGAGGCCCCGTCTTTTCTCCAACATGTGAACTCTAAGCTCAGCCTTCTGGGTGGTCTCCCGTCAAGACCTGAGCGGATGCGGAGCGGATCGGGAAAACACGCGACCGCCCGCGGGCACGGGGCCCGCGGGCGGTCAGGTGCAGGGGAAAGGCCTGCGGTTCGCCTATTTCAGCGCTCCTGCCGTCAGGCCCGCCTGGACCTGCTTCTGGAAGACGATGTAGACGGCGAGCACGGGCAGCATCGCGATCGAGAGCCCCGCGAAGAGCGCCCCCCAGTCGCCCTGGTAGCCCTGCTGCACGGCGAGGTCCGCCAGTCCCTGGGTGAGCACCCAGTTCTTGGTGTCGCCCTGGTTGAGCACCAGGGGCAGCAGGTACTGGTTCCACTGGCCGAGCACGTTGAAGATGCCGATGCTGATGATGCCGGGCTTGGCCATCGGCAGCATGATCTGGAAGAACGTGCGGGTGTGCGAGGCCCCGTCGATCAGCGCGGCCTCGGCGACCGTGGTCGGCAGCGTCCGGAAGAACGCCGTCATGAAGAACACCGTGAACGGCAGCGAGTACGCGATGTAGATCAGGACGAGCCCGGGCAGCGTGTTCAGGATGCCCAGGTTCTTGGTGACGAAGAAGAGCGGTACGAGCACCATCACCACGGGGAAGGCCATGCCGCCGACGAACAGGAAGTAGATGAACCTGTTGCCGGGGAACTCGAACCGGGCGAGGACGTAGGCCGCCATGGAGCCGAGCAGCATCGTCCCGAAGGTCGAAAGGCCCACCACGAACGCGGTGTTGAGGAAGTACTGCCCGATGTTCGCCTTGCTCCAGGCCCGCGACCAGTTGTCGAACTGGAACTCGGTAGGCAGTGACCAGGGGTGGGTCAGGATGTCGCCGGAGGTCTTGAGCGAGCTCCACAGTGCCCACAGCAGGGGCACGCCCACCATGAGCGCCCAGACCAGGAGGAACACGTGGGAGAAGGCGTTGAGCACGCCTCCCTCGCTGCTGCGCCACTTCCAGCGGGCGGCGCTGGCCGCGGGTGCGGACGACTGCTCGCCGTCCACCTTCATGGTTTCGGTCGTCATCGCGCCATCCCTAGAATTCGATGCGCTCGCGGCGCGAAAGACGCATGCTGAGAACGGCGAACACCAGGGTCACGATGAGCATCGCCACACCCATCGCCGCGGCCATTCCGTACTGGCTGTTGTCCCGGAACGCCGTCTTGTAGAGGAGCAGCGGGACCACGTCGGTGGATTCGTCGGGACCGCCGACGTTCACTGACATCAGCTGTACGTAGATGAAGGCGTCCATGGCGATGATGCCCATGTAGACCCAGGCGGTGGCCACGGTGTCCCGCAGCAGCGGCAGGGTGATCCGGAAGAACGTCTTGACCCGGGAGGCGCCGTCCAGGAGGGCGGCTTCGTAGATCTCGCCCGGAATGGAGGCCATTCCGGCGGAGAACAGGACGACGTAGAAGCCGACGTTCGCCCAGACCATCACGACCATGATGCAGATCAGCGCGATATTGGAATCGCCGAGCCAGGACTGCTGGAGCGAGCTCAGTCCGATGTCCGCCAAAAGGGAGTTGAGCATCCCGTTCTTGGGGTCGGGGTTGTAGATCTGCTGCCACAGGATCGCGATGATCGTGATCGAGAGGACCTGCGGGAAGAAGAAGATCACCTTGTAGAGGCCGGAGCCCCGCACGCCGGCGACCCCCGCGGAACCTCCGCGGCGGCCGCCGACATTCAGCATGAAGGCGAAGAAGAGACCGAAAGCCAGCGTGACCACCGGCACGCACAGGAGCAGAAGGACGTTGTGCCACAACGCCTTCCAGAACAGGTCGTTGTGGATCAGCTTCTGGTAGTTGTCCAGACCGATGAACTTCTTGTCGGGGGTCAGTCCGCTCCAGCTCGTCATCGAAATCTGGAAGTCCTGGATGAACGGCGAGATCACGAGGACCCCGTACAGCGCCAGGGGAATTGCCAGGAATCCGATGATGAACCGGTACTTGCCGTGTCGCATGTCGCCGGTCGCTCTCGTCTCAGCCAGTAGTGGTAAGCGGCCTCGTCAGAGGTGCTTGAACTTCGGGACGGAGGAGTCCTTCTTGGTGTCGTCCGACGCCTTCTGGGCCTTGTCGATCCATTCGGCCGCCTTGATCTTGCCGCTGAGCAGGTCGAGCGTCAGGTTGCCGATGGTCTCGTTGTTGAGCTTCTTGTACCAGTCCTGAAGACGGGAGTTGAGCACGTTCGGCCCGGCGGCCTTGAGCGCGGCGTTCGCCGAGGTGAGACCCGGGGTCAGGGTCAGCCCGTCGGCGGCGCCCTGGACGCAGGTCAGCGACTTGATGGCGTTGGTGAAGTTGGTGGTCTGCTTCTTGCTGAGCATGATGCGCAGCAGTTCCATGCCACCGGTCGGGTTCTTGCCGTCCTTGGCGACGATGAAGGGCTCGCCGGCCGCCGCGTACAGGGTGCCGAAGGGCAGCTTGTCGCTCGGGCCCGAGCCGATGAGGGAGCCGACCGCGAGGTCGAAGTCCTTCGGCATGGTGGGCGCCGCCTCGTTCTCGACCCAGGAGCCGTCGGCCACCATCGCGGCGCGGCCCTGCGTCCAGGCGGTCTGCATCTGGATGTGCGTCATGCCCTCGGAGCCCTGCAGGAAGTAGCCCTGCCCGGCCAGCTCCTCGTAGTACGTGATGACTTCCTTGACCGCGTCGGTCTTGAAGGCGCCGTCGTCGAGGTTGTCGATCGCGTTGAGGGCTTCCTTGCCGCCGATCTTGCCGATCTGGTGCAGCAGATCGAAGTGCACGTAGTACGGGTACTTGCCCGGGTACGTGAACGGTGCGATGCCCGCGGCCTTGATCTTCTTGCAGAGCGCCAGCATGTCCGAGAAGGTCTGCGGGTACGTCCAGCCCTTCTCCTTGAACAGCTTGTTGGAGTAGAAGGTGCCGTAGACGGTGAACGCGTAGTTGAACGCGTACACCTCCTTGGTGCCGAACTGGCCCTGCTCGACGGTGCCGGCGATCAGGACGTCGCGGACCTTCTTCGAGGGGTCGTCGATGGTCGGCGCGTCCAGGAGCGGGGTGAGGTCCTGGAGCTTGCCGGTCTTGGCGAGGGCGGCGGTGTCGAGACTGTCGGCACCGGAGTTGTCCATGAAGTCCGGCGGGGTGCTGCTCGCGAAACGCGGCTGGAGCTTGGGGCCGATCGCCTGCGTGCCGGTGTGCTTGATGGTGATGCCGTACTTGGCGTTGTAGTCGGCCTCGGCGGACTTGATGTAGTCGTCACCGAAGCCGCCCTTGAAGACGAACGCCTCAAGGGCGGTGCCCTTGTTGACGCCGAGCGGATTGTCCGCCGACTTGGTGCCCTGGGAGCTCGGCTTCTTGGTGCTGTCACCGCCGTCGGAACTGGCACACGCGCTCAGCAGTGACGTCGCCGGCACTGCCAGCACGCCGATTGCCATGGCCCGCTTGAGTGCGTCACGGCGGTTGATCTCGGATCCCATGCTCAAGTCCTCGCCTTCTCCAGGACTCATGCGGTGCAGCGGAATCCGCCGACGCCCGCGAACAGTTGAAGCGTGAGTGATGCCGTACATCCATCGCGGAGGCTGCCCGGCCCCCGGCCGACCGGCCCGTACGCGGTTCCCCCGCCCGCGTTCAGCGGGTTGCCCGGACGCCGACAGGTATAGTCCACTTCCCGTCAACTGAGCAAGATCGAAAGCATGGTTGGCCGACAGTCTTTCCCGAGTTGAGACCTCGCGGATATATCCCTTGGTACGTACCAATGTGGATGAGGCTGCTCCTTTTCACGCGCATTACACACCTTGACGTCCGCAATGCCCTTACCGATTCAGGCCATCCATTCCTTCCCAACACTCTTGACACCAACCTGCACTTGCCGCGCTACTGGATCCTGCGTTTCCACTCTGACAACGTTGTCCACCTCGCACATGCCGAGTACGACCGGCTTGCGCCGAAGGAAAGGGTCCGCATGCTGTCCAGATCCCGGTATCGACGAGGACCGGCGGCCGCCCTGGTGGCGGCCTCGTTCCTGCTCGTAGTGACGGCGCAGTCCGCCGTCGGGGCGCCGTCCGCGACGGCCCAACCACCGCAGAACGGCGGCCGGTTCAGCACCTCGTTCGAATCGGGGCAGCCCCAGCCGGACTGGACGAATACCGTCGATACGGACCGCGCGGGGAACAAGCGGGCCTCGGGCGTCGACGGCGGCTTCACCAGCGGCATACCGGGCAATGTGACGGACAAGGTCACCGACGTCCGGGCCAGCGCCGAGAACACCGACGGCGGCGAGGTGAAGGAGAATCTCGTCGACGGGCAGCCCAGCACGAAATGGCTCGCCTTCCAGCCGACGGCTTGGCTCGAATTCGATCTGTCCGAACCGGTGAAGACGGTCACCTACGCGTTGACGTCGGCCAACGACGCCCCCGAGCGCGACCCCAGGAACTGGACCCTGAAGGGCTCGGCGGACGGCAAGGACTGGAAGACCCTGGACGGCCGTACGGGCGAGAGTTTCAAGGACCGCTTCCAGACCAAGACGTACGACTTCGCGAACACCACGGCGTACGCCCACTACCGCCTGGAGATCACCGCCAACGGCGGCGCCCCCCTCACCCAGCTCGCCGACGTCCAGTTCTCCGACGGCGACACCAGCACCCCGATCCCGCCGGACATGCGCACCGCGGCGGACCGGGGCCCCGGCGGCTCCCCCACCGCCAAGGCGAACGCGGGCTTCACCGGGAAGCGGGCGCTGCGGTACGCGGGCACCCACAAGGCGGACGGCCGGGCCTACTCGTACAACAAGGTCTTCGACGTCAACCTCCCCATCGGGCGGGACACCGAGCTCGACTACAAGATCTTCCCGTCGATGACGGAGACCGACCTCAACTACCCGGCCACGAACGTGTCCGTGGACCTCGCCTTCACCGACGGCACCTATCTGAGTGATCTGAAGGCACTCGACTCGCACGGCGGGCTGCTCGGCCCGCAGGGTCAGGGCGCCGCCAAGACGCTCTACGTCAACCAGTGGAACCAGGTGTCCTCGGTGATCGGCACGGTCGCCGCCGGCAGGACGGCGGACCGGATCCTGGTGGCGTACGACTCCCCCAAGGGGCCCGCCAAGTTCCAGGGCTGGATCGACGACCTCTCGATCGCGCCGAAGCAGCCCGACAAGCCGCTCGCGCACCTGGCGGACTACGCGCTCACCACCCGCGGCACTAATTCCAGCGGCTCGTTCTCGCGCGGCAACAACTTCCCCGCGACCGCGGTCCCGAACGGCTTCAACTTCTGGACCCCGGTGACCAACGCCGGTTCGCAGGACTGGCTGTACGACTACGCGCGGCGCAACAACGCCGACAACCTGCCCACCCTGCAGGCGTTCAGCGCCAGCCATGAGCCGAGCCCGTGGATGGGAGACCGGCAGACCTTCCAGGTGATGCCGTCGGCGGCGGCCGGCACCCCCGACGCCTCCCGGACCGCCCGCGCGCTGCCCTTCAGGCACGAGAACGAGACGGCGAGGCCGTACTACTACGGCGTCACCTTCGAGAACGGCCTCAGGACGGAGATCACGCCGACCGACCACGCCGCGATGATGCGGTTCACCTATCCCGGTGACGACGCGAGCCTCATCCTCGACAACGTCACCAACCAGGGCGGGCTCACCCTCGACCCGGCGACGCGTTCCTTCACCGGCTACTCGGACGTGAAGAGCGGCCTGTCCACGGGCGCCGGACGGCTCTTCGTGTACGGCGTCTTCGATGCGCCCGTGACCGCGAGCGGCAAGCTGCCGGGCGGCGGGGGCGCCGACGTCACCGGCTACGCGCGCTTCACACCCGGCAAGAACCACACGGTGACCCTGCGCCTGGCGACCTCACTCATCAGTGTGGACCAGGCGAAGGCGAACCTCGCCGCCGAGATCCCCGCGTCGGCCGGCTTCGACCGGATCAAGGACCGGGCGCGGCATGCCTGGGACGGCATCCTGGGCCGCATCGAGGTCGAGGGCGCCTCGCACGACCAGCTGACCACCCTGTACTCCTCGCTCTACCGCCTTTACCTGTACCCCAACTCCGGCTTCGAGAAGGTCGGTTCGAAGAACCAGTACGCCAGCCCCTTCTCGCCCAAGGCCGGCGAGGACACCCCCACGCACACCGGGTCGAAGGTCGTCGACGGCACGGTCTACGTCAACAACGGCTTCTGGGACACCTACCGCACCACCTGGCCCGCCTACTCCCTCCTCACCCCGAAGAAGGCCGGCGAGTTGGTCGACGGGTTCGTGCAGCAGTACAAGGACGGCGGCTGGATCTCGCGCTGGTCCTCGCCCGGCTACGCGGATCTGATGACCGGCACCAGCTCGGACGTGGCCTTCGCGGACGCCTATGTGAAGGGCGTGAAGTTCGACGCCGAGGCGGCGTACGAGGCCGCCCTGAAGAACGCCACGGTCGCCCCGCCCTCCTCGGGCGTGGGCCGCAAGGGCATGGACACCTCCCCCTTCCTCGGCTACGCCCCGACCTCCACGCCCGAGGGCCTGTCCTGGTCGATGGAGGGCTACGTGAACGACTACGGCCTCGCGAAGATGGGCCAGGCGTTGTACGAGAAGACGAAGAAGCCCCGCTACAAGGAGGAGTCGGCGTACTTCATGGGCCGCGCCCAGAACTATGTGAAGCTCTTCGACGCCAAGGCGGGCTTCTTCCAGGGCAAGGACGCGAACGGCCGGTGGCGCGTGGACAGCGCCACGTTCGACCCGCGCGTGTGGGGCTACGACTACACCGAGACCAACGGCTGGGGCTACGCCTTCACCGCCCCGCAGGACTCGCGCGGCCTCGCCAACCTGTACGGCGGCCGGGCCGGCCTCGACAAGAAGCTGGACGCCTACTTCTCGACGCCCGAAACCGCATCACCCGAGTTCGCCGGTTCGTACGGCAGCGTCATCCACGAGATGACCGAGGCGCGTGACGTACGGATGGGCCAGTACGGCCACTCCAACCAGGTCGCCCACCACGTGACGTACATGTACGACGCGGCGGGCCGGCCCGACAAGGCGCAGGAGAAGATCCGCGAGGTGCTGCGGCGGCTGTACAACGGCAGCGAGATCGGGCAGGGCTATCACGGCGACGAGGACAACGGCGAGCAGTCGGCCTGGTACGTGTTCTCGGCGCTCGGCTTCTACCCGCTGGTGATGGGCAGCGGCGAGTACGCGATCGGCTCGCCCCTGTTCACCAAGGCGACCGTGCACCTGGAGAACGGCCGTGATCTGGTGGTGAAGGCGCCGAAGAACAGCGAGCGGAACATCTACGTGCAGTCCCTGAAGGTGAACGGGAAGGCGTGGAACTCGACGGCGCTCCCGCACGACCTGCTCGCGCGCGGCGGCACACTCGACTTCACCATGGGCGCGAAGCCCTCGTCGTGGGGCACGGGCAAGAACGCGGCGCCGGTCTCCATCACCAAGGGCGACGAGGTGCCCGCCCCCGCGAGCGACGCGCTCACCGGTTCCGGCCCGCTGTTCGACAACTCCTCGGCGACTTCGGCCGAGTTCGGTCCGACGGACCTTCCCGTGAGCAAGGCCACGAAGGCCACCCAGTACACGCTGACCTCGGCGGAAGCCGGAAAGGCGCCGTCCGCTTGGGTCCTGGAAGGATCACAAGACGGAACAAAGTGGACCGAGTTGGACAGGCGGACCGGCGAGTCCTTCGCATGGGATCGCCAGACTCGCGCCTTCTCCATCCATTCACCCGGTTCCTACGCTCATTACCGACTCGTCCCCACAACACGGGCCACACTGGCCGAAATGGAGCTACTCACCCCCTCCGCAAACTAGTTGACATGCGAAGATCCCGTGGAAGGATCCAGAAGATCTCGCGTTGCGCCTCGATCAGGCGCAGCGCGTCTCTTCCTCGACATGGAGAAATACGTGGCCATACTTTCCGGCCGTAAGGGCGGTCGCGCCCTGTCCCGCATCGCCGTCGCGGCGATCGCAGCAGCCCTCGTCGGCACGACCGCGGGTGCGGCTTCCGCCGACAGCGCGCCGTCCGCCGACGTGGTGAAGGTTGCGCAGAAGTTCGCCCAGGCTCAGGCCAAGGTCAACGTCAAGGCCAAGGAGTCCGGCTCGGCCTCCCAGCGCGCCTTCGCTGCGGGCAATGAGACTCCGGCTGCCGAAACGTTCCCGCTGCTCGCGGCGGAGGGCTCGGGTCAGGCCTACATGTACCCGCCGAACGGTTCGGGCGGTTTCGGTGACCGCGCGGACATGGGCAAGGGCTGGCAGGTGTGGAGCCAGGCCACCCAGGTGGACAACAACAAGGACGGCGTCTCCGACGCCTTCTACCTGCTGGGCACCAACTCCCACCTGTACTACACGCCCATCGAGGAGAACCCGGCCGTCAAGGACCTGGGCGCGGGCTGGGACACCTACAACCTCGTCTTCTCTCCGGGCAACCTCGCCGGGGCTCCGGCGGACGACCTGATCGCCCGTGACAAGTCCGGCGTGCTGTGGCTCTACACGGCCAAGGGCGACGGCTCGTTCACCCCGCCGGTCAAGCTCGGCGGCGGCTGGGACGTCATGACCAAGATCGCCGGTCGTGGCGACCTGAACGGTGACGGCAAGGCCGACATCATCGCCGTCGACAACGCGGGCACCGGCTGGCTCTACCCGGGCACCGGCAACTGGGCGGCCCCGTTCGGCAACCGCGTCAAGCTCGGCGCGGGCTGGAACACGTACAACAAGCTCGTCGGCCTCGGCGACCTGGACTTCGACGGCAAGGCCGACCTCGTCGGCCGCGACGCCTCCGGCGGTCTGTGGTTCTACGCGGGCACCGGCACGACCAACGGCGCGCCCTTCAAGGACCGTGTCAAGGTCGGCACCGGCTGGAACGGCATGCGCCTGATGTTCTGATCCGGCACACCGGAACACAAGTGAGGCCCGCACCCCCAACCGGGGTGCGGGCCTTGCTCGTTGTGGTGCTTAGTTGCGGATCAGGTTCCGCAGCACGTACTGCATGATGCCGCCGTTGCGGTAGTAGTCCGCCTCACCGGGGGTGTCGATGCGGACGACCGCGTCGAACTCGACACCGGTGTCGGTGGTGACCTTGACCGTGCGCGGGGTGCTGCCGTCGTTCAGGACGGTCACGCCGGTGAAGGAGAAGGTCTCCTCGCCGGTCAGGCCGAGCGAGGCGGCGGTCGCGCCCTCCGGGAACTGGAGCGGCAGGACGCCCATGCCGATGAGGTTCGAGCGGTGGATGCGCTCGTACGACTCGGCGATGACGGCCTTGACGCCGAGCAGCGCGGTGCCCTTGGCGGCCCAGTCGCGGGACGAGCCCGAGCCGTACTCCTTGCCCGCCAGGATGACCAGCGGGATGCCGGCGGCCTGGTAGTTCTGCGAGGCGTCGTAGATGAAGGAGACCGGGGCGCCCTCGACGGTGAAGTCGCGGGTGAAGCCGCCCTCGGTGCCCGGCGCGATCTGGTTGCGCAGGCGGATGTTGGCGAAGGTGCCGCGGATCATGACCTCGTGGTTGCCACGGCGCGAGCCGTAGGAGTTGAAGTCGCGGCGCTCGACGCCGTGCTCCGTGAGGTACTTGCCGGCCGGGGTGTCGGCCTTGATCGCACCGGCCGGGGAGATGTGGTCGGTGGTGACCGAGTCGCCCAGCTTCGCGAGGACGCGGGCGCCGGCGATGTCGGAGACCGGGGTGGTCTCCATCGTCATGCCCTCGAAGTAGGGAGGCTTGCGCACGTAGGTCGACTCGGCGTCCCACTCGAAGGTGTTGCCGGTCGGGATCGGCAGCGACTGCCACTGCGCGTCACCCGCGAAGACGTCCTGGTAGGACTTGTTGAACATGTCCTCGCCGATGGCGTTGGCCACGACGTCGTTGACCTCGGCCTCGGTGGGCCAGATGTCCTTGAGGAAGACCGGGTTGCCGTCGGTGTCGGTGCCGATCGCCTCGGTGGTGATGTCGACCTTCATCGAACCGGCGATGGCGTACGCGACGACCAGCGGCGGGGACGCCAGGTAGTTCATCTTGACGTCGGGGTTGATCCGGCCCTCGAAGTTGCGGTTGCCGGAGAGCACCGAGGTGACCGCGAGGTCGTGCTCGTTGATCGCCTTCGAGATCTCCTCGTCCAGCGGACCGGAGTTGCCGATGCAGGTGGTGCAGCCGTACCCGACGAGGTTGAAGCCCATCTTGTCCAGGTACGGGGTGAGGCCGGCCTTGTCGAAGTAGTCGGTGACGACCTTCGAGCCCGGGGCGAGGGTGGTCTTGACCCACGGCTTGCGGGTCAGGCCCTTGTCGACGGCCTTCTTCGCGACGAGGGCCGCGGCGACCATGACGTACGGGTTCGAGGTGTTGGTGCACGAGGTGATCGCGGCGACGGTGACGGCGCCGTGGTCGATCTCGAACGAGGAGCCGTCGGCCAGGGTGACCAGCGTCGGGCGGCTCGGCACGCCGTTGGCGGAGGCCGGGGCGTCGGAGGCCGGGAAGGACTCCTTGCCCGCCTCGTCGTCGTCCTCGACGTAGTTGCGCACGTCCAGGGCGAACTGCTCGGCGGCGTTCGCGAGGACGATGCGGTCCTGCGGACGCTTCGGGCCGGCGATGGAGGGGACGACCGTCGAGAGGTCGAGCTCCAGCTTCTCGGAGAAGTCCGGCTCGGCGGCCGGGTCCAGCCAGAGGCCCTGCTCCTTGGCGTACGCCTCGACGAGGGCGACCTGCTGGGCGTCGCGGCCGGTCAGGCGCAGGTACTTCAGCGTCTCGTCGTCGATCGGGAAGATCGCGGCGGTGGAGCCGAACTCCGGCGACATGTTGCCGATGGTGGCGCGGTTGGCGAGGCTCGTGGCCGCGACGCCCTCGCCGTAGAACTCGACGAACTTGCCGACGACGCCGTGCTTGCGCAGCATCTCGGTGATCGTGAGGACCAGGTCGGTGGCGGTGGTGCCCGGGTTCAGCTCGCCGGTCAGCTTGAAGCCGACGACGCGCGGGATGAGCATGGAGACCGGCTGGCCCAGCATCGCGGCCTCGGCCTCGATGCCGCCGACGCCCCAGCCGAGCACGCCGAGGCCGTTGACCATGGTGGTGTGCGAGTCGGTGCCGACCAGGGTGTCCGGGTAGGCCTGGCCGTTGCGGACCATCACCGTGCGGGCGAGGTGCTCGATGTTGACCTGGTGGACGATGCCGGTGCCCGGGGGGACGACCTTGAAGTCGTCGAAGGCGGTCTGGCCCCAGCGCAGGAACTGGTAGCGCTCCTTGTTGCGGCCGTACTCCAGCTCCACGTTCTGCGCGAACGCGTCCTTGGTGCCGAACTTGTCGGCGATGACGGAGTGGTCGATGACCAGCTCGGCCGGGGAGAGCGGGTTGACCTTCGCCGGGTCGCCGCCGAGCTCCTTGACGGCCTCACGCATGGTGGCGAGGTCCACGACACAGGGCACACCGGTGAAGTCCTGCATGATCACGCGGGCCGGCGTGAACTGGATCTCCTCGCTGGGCTGGGCCTGGGAGTCCCAGTTGCCGAGCGACCGGATGTGGTCGGCGGTGATGTTCGCGCCGTCCTCGGTGCGGAGCAGGTTCTCCAGGAGAACCTTCAGGCTGTAAGGGAGGCGCGCGGAGCCCTCGACCTTGTCCAGCTTGAAGATCTCGTACGACTCGTCGCCCACGCGCAGCGTGCTGCGGGCGTCGAAGCTGTTCGCCGACACGACAGTCTCCTTCATATATGTGCGCGTTCCACCACAATCCTGCCGCCACGACGTGTTGTCGATCCGCTAAGGTAAGGCTAAGTTAGGTAACCCTTACCGAGCGTCGGCTGCGGTGCGCCTCGGTAGATATCTCGATGTCGAGATAACTCTAGTACATGGCCGCCGGTAGGTCATGCGCGGGCGACGCCATTCAGGGCACAGGTGTCGGCACCGGATCACACCACCCCCTCGACCTCGGCCCGGGCGGTCACACGACTCCGGGTTCCACACTCACGGCGTACGACGCATCCGGCGGCCGCATACACGCACATTCCCGGATTGACCCCTTCCGCTTGCCGCCCCCACGCGGAGCCCGCACTATCGGAATTGACGGTTCCTCACCCCGTCGGCTCACCCCAGCGCGAGCGTAATCTCATATCTGAGATAACCTGCCCCTATGGCAGACGACTACCTCGTACGCATCGGCAAGCTCATCCGCGACGCCCGGCAACACCGGGGCTGGACGCAGACGCAGTTGGCCGAGGCTCTGGGCACCAGCCAGAGCGCCGTGAACCGCATCGAGCGCGGGAACCAGAACATCAGCCTTGAGATGATCGCGCGCATCGGCGAAGCGCTCGACAGTGAAATCGTCTCGCTCGGGTACGCGGGCCCCATGCATCTCCGCGTCGTCGGCGGCCGCCGCCTCTCGGGCTCGATCGACGTCAAGACGAGCAAGAACGCCTGTGTCGCGCTGCTCTGCGGCTCGCTGCTCAACAAGGGGCGCACCGTGCTGCGCCGGGTGGCCCGGATCGAAGAGGTCTACCGGCTCCTCGAAGTCCTCAACTCCATTGGTGTGCGCACCCGTTGGATCAACGACGGGACCGACCTGGAGATCGTGCCGCCGGCCCGGCTCGACCTCGACGCGATGGACGCGGACGCCGCACGCCGGACCCGCTCCATCATCATGTTCCTCGGCCCGCTGCTGCACCGCATGGACCACTTCCGCCTTCCGTACGCCGGCGGCTGCGACCTGGGCACCCGCACCATCGAGCCCCACATGATCGCGCTGCGCCGGTTCGGCCTGGACATCACGGCCACCGAGGGGATCTACCACGCCCAGGTGGTGCGCACCGCGCCCGACCGCCCGATCGTGCTGACCGAACGCGGCGACACCGTCACCGAGAACGCGCTGCTCGCCGCCGCCCGCAACGACGGCGTCACCGTCATCCGCAACGCCTCCTCCAACTACATGGTCCAGGACCTGTGCTTCTTCCTGGAGGCGCTGGGCGTACGGGTCGACGGCATCGGCACCAGCACCCTGACCGTCCACGGCATGGCCGACATCGACGTCGACGTCGACTATTCGCCCTCCGAGGACCCGGTCGAGGCGATGAGCCTGCTGGCCGCGGCCGTCGTCACCGAGTCGGAGCTGACGATCCGTCGGGTCCCGGTGGAGTTCCTGGAGATCGAGCTCGCCGTGCTCGAAGAGATGGGCCTCGACCACGACCGCACCGCCGAGTACGCCGCCGACAACGGGCGCACCCGGCTGATCGACCTCACCGTGCGCCCCTCCAAGCTGGAGGCGCCGATCGACAAGATCCACCCGATGCCGTTCCCCGGCCTCAACATCGACAACGTGCCGTTCTTCGCGGCGATCGCGGCGGTGGCCCAGGGCAAGACCCTCATCCACGACTGGGTCTACGACAACCGCGCGATCTACCTCACCGACCTCAACCGCCTCGGCGGCCGCCTCCAACTCCTCGACCCGCACCGGGTCCTGGTGGAGGGCCCGACCCGCTGGCGCGCCGCCGAAATGATGTGCCCCCCGGCGCTGCGCCCGGCCGTGGTCGTCCTGCTCGCCATGATGGCCGCCGAGGGAACGTCCGTGCTGCGCAACGTGTACGTCATCAACCGCGGCTACGAGGACCTGGCCGAGCGGCTCAACTCGGTGGGCGCGCAGATCGAGATCTTCCGCGACATCTAGCGAGGCAGACAGGGGGCGGTCCTTTTCAAAGGGCCGCCCCCTGCCCCTTTCCACCCCGAGCCCACGACCCCCGTACGGGGCCCAGGCGCCTAGCCATGCGGTTCGGGGCCCCGCAGTTCCGCCCCAACCGGCACCACCCGTACGGGACTTGAGGCCCGGTGCACCGCCGCCGCCACCGCCAGGTCCTCCCAGGCCATGCCCACGCTCTTGAAGAACCGCGGCCGGTCCCCGGGAGCCTTGGCCTCGCCCCGCACCAGGTCGGCCAGGGTTCCCGCGACGTGGTCCTCGCCGATCACGCCCTCGGCGAGCGGGATCAGCAGATCGCCCGCCTCGCTCAGGGCGGCCGCCCGCGCCTCCACCCACACCGAGGACCGCCGCACCAGTTCCGAGTCGGTCTCGCGCACGGCCGGCTGGTGCGAGCCGACCGCGACGACGGTGGCGTGCGCGGGGATCCGCCGCCCGTCGAAGAGCGGCTCGCGCGCGGTGGTGCAACAGATGACGAGGTCGGCGGACGACACCTGCGACGGCTCTCCGGTGCGAGCCTCCAGACCCAGCTCGCGGGCGTACGTCACCAGGCGTTCGGCCGCCTCGCCCGTCCGCGACACGACCGTCACATGGGTCAGCTCCCTTGTGTTCAGGGTCGATTCGAGGTGGGCGTACGCCTGGGGGCCCGCGCCGAACAGGACCAGGCGGGCCGCGTCCGGTTCGGCGAGCGCGTCGATCGCGAGCGCCGAGACGGCGGCGGTGCGCACCGTGGTCAGCGCGGCGGCGTCGAGCAGGGCGAGGGGCAGCAGCGTCGGGCCGTCGAGGAGGAGGAAGCTGCCGGTGATGCGGGGCAGCCCGCGGGCCGGGTTGGCGGGCGCGACCCCCGCGATCTTCACGCCCGCGTACGCGGCGGAGGCGGACGGCATGATGAGCAACTCCCCTGCCGGGACAGGGATGTTGGAGCGGGCGGGGCACTGCTCCGGGTCGAGGCCCTCGCTCAGGACCGCGGCCAGCGCCTCGGCCGCCGCTGCCGGGGTGAGCAGCGCCGCGAGGTCGTCCGCGCCGAGGTGGATCACAGGAGGAAGCCTTCCGGGAACGGGTCACGGGGGTCCAGGAAGTACTGGGCGGTTCCGGTGATCCAGGCCCGGCCGGTGACCGTGGGCACGACGGCGGGGAGCGGGCCGACCGTGGTCTCGCCGACGAGCCGGCCGGTGAACTCCGTACCGATGAACGACTCGTTGGTGAAGTCGCGGTGCAGCGGCAGCTCGCCGCGGGCGTGCAGCTGGGCCATCCGCGCGGACGTCCCGGTGCCGCACGGCGAGCGGTCGAACCAGCCCGGGTGGATCGCCATGGCGTGCCGCGAGCGCGTCGCGTCGGAGCCCGGGGCCGCGAGATAGACGTGCTTCACCCCGGCGATCTCCGGGTTCTCGGGGTGCACGGGCGGCTCGGTCGCGTTGATGGCGGCCATGATGTCGAGCCCGGCGGCGAGCAGTTCGCCCTTGTTCTCGCGCGCGAAGGGCAGGCCGAGCGCTTCGAGTTCGACGAATGCGTAGAAGTTGCCGCCGTACGCGAGGTCGTAGGTGACCGTGCCGATGCCCGGGACCTGCACCTTCCGGTCGAGCGCCAGGCAGAACGCGGGGACGTTGGTCAGGGTGACGGAGCGCGCCTCGCCGTCCTCGACCCGCACGTCCACGCTGACCAGTCCGGCCGGAGTGTCGAGCCGTACGGTGGTGACGGGTTCGGTGACCGGGACCATGCCGGTCTCCACGAGCACGGTGGCCACGCCGATGGTGCCGTGTCCGCACATCGGCAGGAGCCCGGAGACCTCGATGTAGAGGACGCCGTAGTCCGCGTCGGGCCGGGTCGGCGGCTGGAGGATCGCGCCGCTCATCGAGGCGTGGCCCCGCGGCTCGTACATCAGGAGCGTACGGATGTGGTCGAGGTGTTCCATGAAGTACAGGCGCCGCTCGGCCATGGTGGCGCCCGGGATGACGCCGAGCCCCCCGGTGATGACGCGGGTCGGCATGCCTTCGGTGTGCGAGTCGACGGCGTGGTAGACGTGTCGGGTCCGCATGGGTTCGCCTCCCTGGCGGGTTACTTGTGGCCTTCGGCGAGCGCTTTCTCGGTGGCGGCGCGCACCACGGTGTCCTGTTCGGCGGTGAGCGGCTGCCGGGGCGGCCGGACGGGTCCGCCGGGGCGGCCCGCCAGGTCCATGGAGAGCTTGATGGCCTGGACGAACTCGATCTTGGAGTCCCAGCGCAGCAGCGGGTGCAGCGCCCGGTAGAGGGGGCGGGCGGCGGCGAGATCGCCCGCGACCGCCGCGTGGTAGAGGGCGGCGCAGGAGGCGGGCAGGGCGTTGGGGTAGCCGGCGATCCAGCCGACCGCGCCGGCCAGAGCCAGTTCGAGCAGGACGTCGTCGGCACCCACCAACAGATCGAGTTCCGGGGCGAGTTCGGCGATCTCGTAGGCCCTGCGTACATCGCCGCTGAACTCCTTGACGGCGACGATGCTGCCGTCGGCGTACAGCTGGGCGAGCAGCGCGGGCGTCAGGTCGACCTTGGTGTCGTACGGGTTGTTGTAGGCGACGACGGGCAGGCCCGCCTTGGCGACCTCGGCGTAGTGGGCCCGCACCGAGCGCTCGTCGGCGCGGTAGGCGTTGGGCGGGAGCAGCAGCACGGAGCCCGCGCCGGCATCGGCGGCCTGCTCCGCCCAGCGGCGGGACTCGGCGCTGCCGTACGCGGCGACACCCGCCATGACACGGTCGCCGTCACCCGCCGCCTCGACGGCGGTGTGCACGACGCGGGTCCGCTCCTCGTCGGTCAGGGTCTGGTATTCGCCGAGCGAGCCGTTCGGCACGACGCCGTCGCTGCCGCTGTCGATCAGCCAACGCACGTGCTGGGCATAGGAGTCGAAGTCGACGGAAAGGTCGGAGCGCAGGGGAAGCGCGGTCGCGACGAGGATTCCGTGCCAGGGCCGGATGCGCTGGGGTGTTGCAGACGTCATGGTCGAACTCCCTAGTGTGGTGTGTGACATTTTACTGACCGATGACGGGTACCCACAAGGTCCGGACCGGGTCCGGATCCACCCGGATCTCAATCGACCCGCCCGGGCATGCACGCGGGACTGCGGGCTGCTTGTGATCCGTGACATAGTAATGTGAAATTGCACTGTGCCCGGTGTACTCGTCGTTCGCGCACCCCGGCGCCACCTCACCCCTTACCCGCCTCTCACCCGGGAGACCCGATGGCCGAGCGCCCCGCCCGCCTCAACACCGGCAGCCACGACCTTCCCGTCGGCCCTGAACTCGCCGCGTTCATGAGCGCCGGATGGGCCCCGACCCCGCTGCCCCGGGACGCCCGGGTGCCCGGATTCGAGGTCACCCCGGGCCGCCGGGCCCGGCTCTCCGCCCGCTTCCCGGGCGAGCGACTGATCGTGCCCGCCGGGGAGTTGAAGGTCCGCACCAACGACTGCGACCACCGCTTCCGCCCGCACAGCGCCTACGCCTGGCTGACCGGACTCACCGGCGAGGACCAGCCCGGCCACGTCCTGGTCCTGGAGCCGTCCGGGTCCCGGCACGAGGCGGTGCTCCACCTGCGGCCCCGCTCGCCGCGCGCCGACGGCGACGACGAGTTCTACCGCGACCGCAGGTACGGCGAGTTCTGGGTGGGCCGGCGCCCCGACCTCGCGGAGACCGAGCGCCTGACGGGCATCCGCTGCGCGCACGTGGACGAGCTGGACGCGGCCGCACCCGGCCGCAACGCCGCCACCGACCCCGAACTGGCCGCCGCCCTATCGGAGTTGAGGCTGGTGAAGGACGCCTGGGAGGTGGCCCAGCTCCAGCTGGCCGTCGACCACACCACGGCGGGCTTCGAGGACGTCGTACGCTCCCTGCCGGGCGCCCTGGCCCACCCGCGCGGCGAGCGGCTACTCGAAGGCGCCTTCGGGGCGCGGGCCCGCGCCGAGGGCAACGGCACCGGATACGAGACGATCGCCGCGTCCGGGGCGCACGCCTGCGTACTGCACTGGATCCGCAACGACGGGCGGCTCGACGCCCAGGACCTGCTGCTGCTTGACGCGGGCGTGGAGACCGACACCCTGTACACCGCCGACATCACCCGCACCCTCCCCCTCTCCGGCCGCTTCTCCCCCGTCCAGCGCCAGGTGTACGAACTCGTCCTGGCCGCGCAGGACGCGGGCATCGCGGCGCTGCGGCCGGGTGCCGCCTTCCGTGACTTCCACCGGGCCGCGATGGAGGTGATCGCGGAAGGCCTCGCGGAGTGGGGTGTCCTGAAGAGCCCGTCGGGCGAACTCCACCGCCGCTACACGCTGTGCGGCAGCGGGCACATGCTCGGCCTGGACGTCCACGACTGCGCGAAGGCCCGCAGCGAGACCTACCTGGACGGTGTCCTGGAGCCCGGCCAGGTCCTCACGGTGGAGCCCGGCCTCTACCTCCAGCCGGACGACGAGACCCTGCCGCCCGAACTGCGCGGCATAGGCGTCCGCATCGAGGACGACCTGGTGATCACGGAGACCGGCGCCCACCTGATGTCGAGCGCGCTGCCGAGGTCGGTGGCAGGGGTGGAGGAGTGGATGGGGGCGTTGCTGGAGGGGTGAGCCGGTTGCGGGAGCGGGGCGGGAAGCGGCATCCGCATGGCCCACGCGCGGGAGCGCGATGGCCCATGCGCGGGAGCAATCACTCCAAGACCGCGAACCCGTCCAGCTCGACCAGGGCCTGGGCGTCCCAGAGCCGCACCACCCCGATCACCGCCATCGCCGGATAGTCCCGCCCCGCCAACTCCCGCCAGATCGCGCCCAGTTCGCGGGCCCTGACCCGATAGTCCTCGACATCCGTCGCGTACACGGTGACCCGCGCGAGGTCGCCCGGCGAACCCCCCGCCGCGGCCAGCGCCGCGAGCAGGTTGGTCAGGGCCGTGCGGAACTGCCCGGGCAGGGTGTCGCCCACCACCTTGCCGTCCGCGTCGAGCGCGGTCTGCCCGGCGAGGAAGACCACGCGCGACCCCGTGGCGACGACGGCATGACTGAACCCCGTCGCGGGGGACAGCGCGGCGGGGTTCACTCGATCGAGGCTCACCGGTACAGCTCCTTCGCGATGATCGTGCGCTGCACTTCGCTCGCCCCCTCGTAGATGCGGGGCGCGCGAACCTCACGGTAGAGGTGTTCGAGCAGGTGCCCGCGTTGCAGCGCGCGGGCGCCGTGGAGCTGGACCGCCGCGTCGACGACGTACTGCGCGGTCTCGGTGGCGAACAGCTTCGCCATGGCCGAGCCGCGCGCGATGCCGGCCTCGCCCCGGTCGTGGGCGGCGGCCGCCGCGTACACCAGGAGCCGGGCGGCCTCGGTGCGCGTCGCCATGTCGGCGACCCGGTGGGCGACGGCCTGGAGGTCCTTGAGCGGGCCACCGAACGCGGTGCGCCGGGCCGTGTGCGCGAGCGTCGCGTCGAGCGCGGCCTGCGCCATGCCGACGGCGAACGCCCCGACGCTCGGCCGGAACAGGTTGAGCGTGTTCATCGCGACGCGGAAGCCCTGGTCCGGCTCGCCCAGGATGTCGTCGGCGCTCACGGGCACGCCGTCGAAGTCGAGGCTTCCGATGGCGTGCGGGGAGAGCATGTCGAGCGCGGCGCCGGTGAGGCCGGGCCGGTCGGCGGGGACCAGGAAGGCCGTCACGCCACGTGCGCCCGCGTCCGGTGTCGTACGGGCGAAGACGGTGTAGAAGTCGGCCTCGGGGGCGTTGGAGATCCAGCACTTCCCACCCGTCAGACGCCAACTCCCTTTGTCCTCAACGGCGTTGAGGCTGAGCGCGGCCGCGTCCGAGCCCGCGGCCGGCTCACTCAGCGCGAACGCCGCGACCGCGCGGCCCGCCGTCACCTCGGGCAGCCAGCGCCCGCGCTGGGCTGCCGTCCCGTACGCGGCGACCGGGTGCGCGCCGAGGCCCTGGAGGGCGAGCGCGGTCTCGGCCTCGGTGCACGCGTACGCCAGCGATTCGCGCATCAGGCACAGATCGAGCGCGCCGGATTCGAAGAGCCGGGCGAGCAGCCCGTGCTCGCCCAGCGCCTCGACGAGTGGCCGGTTGACCCGGCCTGGCTCACCCTTGTCCGCAAGGGGGCGCAGCCGCGCCCCGGCGAGCACCCGCAGTTCCCCGCACCATTCCAGCTGATCCGGCTCCAGCGCGAATCCGGGCATGGCCGCCCCTTTCCCACTCGGGTTCCGACTGTCCCACTCGGCTCCGACAACGACAGGGACCGCCCTATCGCGAACTGTTGACTGTCGTCATCCAAACGATACGCTCCAGAGGCGACAAGGGGGCGATCCCGTATGGAGCTGAAGAACTCAGCGCACGCCGACACCTTTCCCCGCGACCACCTGCCGCCCATCGACCAGTGGCCGGACCTGGTCCTCGGACCGCCGGGGCCGCACTACCCCGAGCGGCTCAACTGCGGCGCCGAGCTCCTGGACGCCACCATCGAGCGCTTCGGCCCGGACCGCCCCGTCTTCCGCACCGGCGAGGGCGAGGTGTGGACGTATCGCGAGCTGCGCGACCGGGTCGACCGGATCGCCCGCGTCCTGACGGGCGAACTCGGCGTGGTGCCCGGCAACCGGGTGCTGCTTCGCGGGCCGACCACGCCGTGGCTGGCCGCGTGCTGGCTGGCGGTGATGAAGGCGGGCGCGGTCGCCGTCACCGTGCTGGCCCAGCAGCGCGCCCACGAGCTGGGCGTCATGTGCTCCATCGCGCGGATCAGCCACGCGCTGTGCGACGCCCGCGTCCTGGCCGATCTGGAGCAGGCTAAGGCGCCGGGGCTGCGCATCACGGCGTACGGGGGTGACGGGCCCGGCGATCTCCTGAACCTGGTCAAGCGGGCGCCGGCCGAGCGGTTCACCGCCGTGGACACCTCGGCGGACGATGTCGCCCTGATCGCGTTCACCTCGGGCACGACCGGACGCCCGAAGGGCTGTATGCACTTCCACCGCGATGTGCTCGCCATCGCCGACACGTTCGCCCGGCACGTGCTGAAGCCGACCCCCGACGACATCTTCGCGGGCAGCCCCCCGCTCGGCTTCACCTTCGGGCTCGGCGGGCTCGTCGTCTTCCCGCTGCGGGCCGGCGCCTCGGCTCTCCTGCTCGAACAGGCAGGCCCCCGGCAGCTGTTGCCCGCCCTGGCCGAGCACCACGTGTCGGTCCTGTTCACCGCACCGACCGCGTACCGCACGATGCTCGACGAAGTCGACGCGCACGACCTGGGCGCCCTGCGCCGCTGCGTATCGGCAGGCGAGAACCTTCCGGCGGCGACCTGGCGCGCCTGGCAGGAGCGCACCGGACTGCGCATCATCAACGGCATCGGCGCCACCGAACTCCTGCACATCTTCATCTCCGCGGCGGACGAGGACATCCGGCCCGGCACCACAGGCCGGCCCGTGCCCGGCTGGCAGGCTCGCATCGTCGACGAGCGGGGAAAGCCCGTGCCGGACGGCGAGCCCGGGCTGCTCGCCGTGCGCGGCCCGGTCGGCTGCCGCTACCTCGCGGACGAGCGGCAGCGGGAGTACGTACGGGACGGCTGGAACGTCACGGGCGACACCTATGTGCGCGAGAGCGACGGCTGCTTCCGGTACGTGGCCCGCGCCGACGACATGATCATTTCGGCCGGGTTCAACATCGCGGGCCCCGAGGTCGAGGACGCGCTGCTGCGCCACCCCGATGTCACGGAGGCCGCGGTGGTGGGACGGCCCGACGAACGGCGCGGCCATGTCGTCGTCGCGTACTGCGTGCTGCGGCCGGGGGTGGCGCGCGACGAGGACACGGTGGCGCGGTTGCGCGACTTCGTGAAGGCGGAACTCGTCCCCTACAAGTGCCCGCGCGAGATCGTCTTCCTTGACGCGCTCCCCCGCACCCCCACCGGCAAGCTCCAGCGCTTCCGGCTGCGGGAACTAGAGTGATCACGTGGCCGAGCTGCACACTCCCCGATCCTTGATCGTGACTCTGTACGGCGCCTACGGGCGCGAAACCTCCGGCTCCCTCGCGGTGGCCGAACTGATCCGGCTGCTCGCGGCGGTCGGCGTCGACGCGCCCTCCGTGCGCTCGTCGGTGTCCCGGCTCAAACGGCGTGGGCTGCTCGTCGCGCAGCCCACGGCGTCCGGCGCGGCCGGCTACGCCCTGTCGGCCGACGCACGCCAGCTGCTGGACGACGGCGACCGGCGCATCTACGCCCACCCCTCGCCGCAGGCATCGGACGGCTGGGTACTCGCGGTGTTCTCCGTCCCCGAGTCGGAGCGCAGCAAGCGGCACGTGCTGCGCTCGCGCCTGGCAGGCCTCGGCTTCGGCACCGCCGCGCCGGGCGTGTGGCTCGCGCCCGCCCGGCTGTACGACGAGACCCGACACACCCTCGAACGCCTCCAACTCGCCCCGTACGTCGACCTGTTCAGGGGCGAGCACCTCGGCTTCGCGCCCACCGCGGAGGCTGTCGCCCGCTGGTGGGACCTGCCCGCCATCGCCAAGCAGCACGAGGACTTCCTCGACCGGCACGAACCGGTGCTGCGCACCTGGGAGTCCCGGGCGCACGCACGACCCGAGGGCCTCACCGACTCCGCGACCGACACCGAGGCCGCCTACCGGGACTACCTCCTCGCTCTCGACTCCTGGCGCCGGCTGCCGTACGCCGACCCGGGGCTGCCCGCCGAACTCCTGCCCCGCGGCTGGCCGGGCGGGCGCTCCGCCGAGGTGTTCGGCCGGCTTCACGAGCTGCTGCGGGAGCCGGGCGCCGCGTTCGTGCGGGGTGCGCTGCCGGGTCGCGGCCGCCTCGTACGATGACCACGTGACGGAGCAGATGAGGCGCCCCCGCCGGGGGCAGGGGGAGCTGGAGGCGCGGGTGCTCGCGGCGCTGCGTGAGGCGCCGGGTCCGGTGACCGCGGGCTGGGTGCAGGAGTGGCTCGGCGAGCCGCTCGCCTATACGACCGTCGTGACGATCCTGACCCGCTTGCACGTCAAGCAGGCGGTGGCTCGCGAGCGCGCGGGCCGCTCCTTCGTGTGGACTCCGGCCGACGAGGCGGGACTCGCGGCCCGCCGGATGCGCAAGGTGCTCGATGCCGAGCGGGACCGGGGTGCGGTGCTCGCCAGCTTCGTCACGGACCTCTCGCCGGACGACGAGCGCCTCCTTCGCGAACTGCTCGGCGGAGCCGGGGACTGATCCGGTGGGTGTGTTCGTCGTCCTCCCGCTCGTGCTGCCGCTGACCGCCTGGCCGATCGCCAGGCTCGCCGGCCCGAGGCTGCATCCGCGCACGGCGACGCGGGTCCTGTCCCTGGTGGGCGGTGTGCTCGCGGTGTGCAGCACGCTGTGTCTCCTCCTCCTCATGGTGGCCGGGACGGCGCAGCTGCCCGGCAATCCGCTGCCGGACGCCTGGGCCGATCCCGAGGTCCGGGCCGTGGTGCCGTACGACGAGGCGGTCGGTGAGGCCGCGCTCCTCGCTCTTGCCGCCGTCGCCCTGTCCTGCGGTCAACTCCTGTGGCGCCATGGGCGGGTGCGGGCGGGGGCCGCCCGGGCGCTGACCGGACTTCCGCCGTCCCGGCGTGCGGTGCTCGCGGACGAGCGGCCTTATGCGTACGCCCTGCCCGGCGGGCCTCGCGGGCGCGGGCGCGTCGTGGTGTCCAGCGGGATGCTGGATCTCCTCGACGCCCGTGAACGCGAGGCCCTGATCGCCCACGAGGAAGCTCATCTGATGGGCCGTCACCATCGGTTCCTCCTGGTGGCCGGTCTTGCCGCGCGTGCCAATCCGTTCCTGCGTCCGCTGCGTTCCGCCGTGGCGTTCACGGCGGAACGCTGGGCGGACGAGGACGCGGCCCGCGCGGTGGGCGACCGCAGGGTGGTGGCGCGCGCGATCGGCAAGGCGGCACTGGCGTCGGGCTCGGGCCACGACGTGCGCCGGGTGCCTCCGCTGCCCGCTTTCGCGTCGGCGGGGCCGGGGCCGGGCCCGGTACCGCGAAGGGTGGCGGCGCTGCTGCGGCCGGTGCCGCCCGCCCGCGCCTGGCCGCCCGCGGGCACGGCGGCGGGGCTCGCCCTGTGGACCGCCACGGCGGGCGCGGCGGCCTCGGCCCTGTCCTCGGCGAACGCGACGCTGGTCCTGATCACCGTCTTGCGGGGCGCGACCACGGCCTTGTAGCGGGCCACCCGAGGCGAGCGCTACCACCGCCCTTGCGGCAGCGCGCCACCGCGGGGCGGGCGCGACCACCACCGTGTGGCTGTTGGGCTACCCGAGGGCGCGACCACGCCCCGTGACGCGGCCCCCCGGCCGGCTCCCCGCTCGCGGCGGCTACAGGTCGAACTCCACGGGCGACAGGCCGAGCGCATAGCAGGCCTCGCGGACGACGGCCTGTTCGGTCTTGTCGAAGTCGCCGTCCGCGCCGCCGATGACGATGCCTATCTGGATGACGGCGCGCGCCTCGGCCGGCTTCTTCTTCGCCTTGGCGACCTCCTGCAACAGGCCCACCTTGCCGAAGTCGAAGTCGGCGGCCAGCTTGTCGAGCCCCTCCTCGAAGCGGCGCTGCAGATCGGCGGCCGGGAAGTTCTGCAACACCTCGTTGGAGGCGATGAGTTGGGCCACCCGGCGCCGCTCGGACGCGTCGATGGAGCCGTCGGCGGCGGCGACCAGGGCACACATCGCCATGCTGGCGTCGCGGAAGGCGCCGCTCTTCAGGTCGTTCTTCTTGGCCACGAGCTGCGTCTGCATCGTCGTGGCGGATTCCTTGAGGCGGTCCCAGAGGGCCATGGTGCTTCTCCATGCATGTCGTCAAACTTCTACAGCAATGTAGAAACTGACGGGCCTCGCGAATGGTTCCCGGGGTTCCTGAGTGATTTCGGCGCGGGCGTGCGGCGGCCGGGCCGGGCGTTTCGGCAGGGGCCCGGCCCGTACCTGCGGGGGCGTCAGTTCAGGCTGAGCCGCGGCCTCGGCGCGTCCGTCCGTCCGGTCGGCGGCTTCCGGCTGCCCGCGCGGTAGGGCAGCGGCCAGGTGGCGCCCGGGCCCGCATAGCCCTGCTCGGCCGCGGCGTGCAGGGTCCAGTGGGGGTCGTACAGGTGCGGGCGGGCCAGCGCGCACAGGTCGGCGCGGCCCGCCAGAAGCAGGGAGTTGACGTCGTCCCAGGAGGAGATGGCGCCCACCGCGACGACGGGGATGCCCAGCGCGTTGCGGATCCGGTCGGCGTACGGGGTCTGGTAGGAGCGGCCGTATTCGGGGCGCTCGTCGGGGACGACCTGGCCGGTGGAGACGTCGATGGCGTCGGCGCCGTGCGCGGCGAAGGCCCGCGCGATCTCGACGGCGTCCTCGGCCGTGGTGCCGCCCTCGGCCCAGTCGGTGGCGGAGATACGGACCGTCATGGGCTTGTCGGCGGGCCAGATCGCGCGGACCGCGTCGAAGACTTCGAGGGGGAAGCGGAGGCGGCCCGCGAGGGAACCGCCGTAGGCGTCCGTCCGTTGGTTGGTGAGAGGGGAGAGAAATCCGGAGAGCAGGTAGCCGTGCGCGCAGTGCAGTTCGAGGAGGTCGAATCCGCAGGTGGCGGCCCGCCAGGCCGCGGCCGAGAACTGTTCGCGGATCTCGGTGAGCCCCGCGCGGTCCAGCGTGTGCGGGACCTGGTTGACGCCCGGCCGGTACGGGAGCGGGGAGGCGGCGACGACGGGCCAGTTGCCGGTGTCGAGCGGCTGGTCCATGCCGTCCCACATCAGCTTGGTCGAGCCCTTGCGCCCGGAGTGGCCGAGCTGGATGCCGACGGCGGTGCCCGGCGCCTGCTGGTGGACGAAGTCGGCGATCCGCCGCCAGGCCTCGGCCTGTTCGGGGGTGTAGAGGCCGGCGCAGCCGGGGGTGATGCGGCCTTCGGGGCTGACGCACACCATCTCGGTCATGACAAGCCCCGCGCCGCCGAGGGCGCGGGCGCCGAGGTGCACGAGGTGGAAGTCGCCGGGGACGCCGTCCACGGCGGAGTACATGTCCATGGGCGAGACGACCACACGGTTCTTCAGTTCGAGGCCGCGCAGCCGCAAGGGGGTGAACATGGGCGGGGTGCCCGGCGGGCAGCCGAATTCCCGCTCGACGGTGTCGGTGAAACCGGGGTCGCGCAGCCGCAGGTTGTCGTGGGTGACCCGGCGGCTGCGGGTGAGGAGGTTGAAGGCGAACTGCCGGGCGGGCTGGTCGAGATAGCGCTCCAGCTCCTCGAACCAGCGCAGACTGGCGGCGGCCGCACGCTGCGTCGACTCGACGACGGGCCGGCGCTCACTCTCGTACGCGCTCAGGGCCGTGGGCAGATCGGGCTGCTCCTCGATGCACGCGGCAAGGGCCAGTGCGTCCTCGACGGCGAGCTTGGTGCCGGAGCCGATGGAGAAGTGGGCGGTGTGCGCCGCGTCGCCGAGCAGCACCGTATTGCCGTACGACCAGCGCTCGTTGACGACGGTGCGGAAGGCGGTCCAGGAGGAGTTGTTGCCGCGCAGCGGCCGTCCGCCGAGGGCGTCGGTGAAGATCTTGGCGCAGTAGTCGGCGGAGGCGCCTTCGTCGAGCGCGTCGAACCCTGCGGCCGCCCACACCTCCTCCCGCATTTCGACGATGACCGTGGAGGAGTCGGCGGAGTAGGGGTAGCCGTGCAGCTGCATCACGCCGTGTTCGGTCTCGGCGATCTCGAACCGGAAGGCGTCGAAGGCGAAGTCGGCGGCGAGCCAGATGTAGCGGCAGCGGTGTGTGGTGATCCGCGGCGCGAAGTGGTCGGCGTGCGCCTCGCGGGTGAGGCTGTGCACCCCGTCGGCCGCGACCACGAGGTCGTAGGCGGTGGCGAGTTCGGCGGCGGGCGGAGCCTCGGCCCGGAAGCGCAGATCGACGCCGAGCGCACGACAGCGCTCGTGCAGGATCTCCAGGAGCCTGCGCCGCCCGAGCGCTGCGAAGCCGTGCCCGCCGGAGGTCAGCGTGCGCCCCCGGTGCACGATGTCGATGTCGTCCCACCGGACGAACTCGGCGCGCAGTGCCTGGTGGACGGCCGGGTCCGCGTGCTCGATCCCGCCGAGGGTCTCGTCCGAGAGCACGACCCCGAAGCCGAAGGTGTCGTCGGGGGCGTTGCGCTCCCAGAGCGTGATCTCGCGGTCGGGGCCGAGTCGCTTGAGCAGGGCCGCGGCGTAGAGCCCGCCGGGGCCGCCGCCGATTACGGCGATCCGCAGCGGTGCGCCCTGGGTGTGCGGGGCCGTCATCGCTAGCGTCCCTGCCATTTCGGGGGCCGCTTCTCGGTGAAGGCCGCGTGGAATTCTGCGTAGTCCTCGCCGTTCATCAGCAGGGCCTGGGTCGCCGCGTCCATTTCCACGGAGGCCGCGAGCGGCATGTCGAGTTCCGCGGTGAGCAGCGCCTTGGTCTGGGCGTAGGCGAGGGCGGGTCCGTCCGCGAGGCGGCGGGCGAGCTCGGCGGCGCGTTCGTCCGCGCGGCCCTCGTCCGTCAACTCGCTGAGCAGGCCGATCCGTTCGGCCTCCGGGGCACGTACGGGATCGCCCAGCATGAGCAGTCGGGTGGCGTGGCCCAGGCCGACGACGCGGGGCAGCAGGTAGGCCGCGCCCATGTCGCCACCCGACAGGCCCACCTTGGTGAAGAGGAAGGCGAACCGCGCCGAGGGGTCGGCGATGCGGAAGTCCGCGGCGAGCGCGAGCACCGCGCCCGCACCGGCCGCGACGCCGTGCAGCGCGGCGATCACCGGGAAGGGGCATTCGCGGATCGCCCGGACGACCTGGCCGGTCATGCGGTTGAAGTCGAGGAGCTCGGCGGTGTTCATCGACAGGGTGGCGCCGATGATGTCGTCGACGTCGCCGCCCGAGCAGAACCCGCGCCCTTCCCCGGCCAGGACCAGGGCCCGTACGGAGCGCTCCCTGGACAGCTCGGCGAG
Organism: Streptomyces sp. NPDC001415; assembly: GCF_053597395.1. Taxonomy (NCBI): domain Bacteria; kingdom Bacillati; phylum Actinomycetota; class Actinomycetes; order Kitasatosporales; family Streptomycetaceae; genus Streptomyces; species Streptomyces sp. NPDC001415. The sequence continues at coordinate 10,203 of NZ_JBSFIE010000033.1, read as the reverse complement.
CAGGTCGCGCAGGTCCGCGTAGGCGCCGAAGGTCAGCGCGTTGAGTTTCTCCGGCCGGGCCAGGGTGACGGTCGCTACCCCGTCGACCACCGTGAGCCGCAGATGGCGCCAGTCCTCGGTGGGTGATGCGGAGCTGGGAAAGGGGCTCATCCGGGCGGCCTCCTTCGGCGGGACGGCAGGTGCCGCCACCTCTTCTGCTGCCTGCCCGACGAAGGTATCACTCATACGTGACCACCGTCACGAGTACGCGATAGGGCGCGGACGGGCGCACCAGAGGCCGAGGTCCCGTGCGTCGATGCCCCACGGCCCGGCCGTCCCCGGCCGGGGTCCTCTACTGGGCCGCGGTCCGACTTCGTAAGGTTGAAAGCACGACGACCCCTCGCTGCCCGGCAGTCCCACACAACCCGGCGACCCCACGCAACCCGAACGGAACCTTCCGCCTTGCCCGAGCCCTCCGGCCCCGACGGCGACGCCACGCCTTCCGCGTGGCGCATCGCACTCCCCCACAGCACGGCCGCCGTGCCGATCGCCCGCGCCTTGGTGCGTACGGCGCTCGCGGACATCGACGCGCCCGCCGACAGCGACACGGCAGAGCTGCTCACCGCGGAGCTCGTCGCCAACGCCGTCGAGCACACCGTGGGCGAGGCGCCGATCGAGCTGGTCGTGGAGCTGCTCGCGTCCGGCTGTCAGGTCGAGGTGCACGACGGCTCGCCGCTGCCGCCGGGCGACCTCTCGGCACCAGGGGCGGACGACCACCCGGATCCCTGGCAGGAGCACGGCCGCGGTCTGCTGCTCATCCGTACGCTGAGTTCGGCCTGCGGCCACCGCCCCACCGCGCACGGCAAGGCGGTCTGGTTCACACTGCCGAGCCGGCGGAGCTCTTGATCCCCGACCGGTCCCCCAGCGTGGCGACCATGACCGCCTTGATGGTGTGCATCCGGTTCTCGGCCTCGTCGAAGACGACCGAGTGGGGCGACTCGAAGACCTCGTCGGTGACTTCGAGTTCGGTCAGCCCGTACTGCTCGTGGATGTCCCGGCCGACCTGGGTGCCGAGGTCGTGGAAGGCGGGCAGGCAGTGCAGGAACTTGACGCGCGGGTTGCCGGTGGCGCGCAGCACGTCCATGGTCACGGCGTACGGCCCGAGGGCCTTGATGCGCTCGGCCCAGATCTCCTTGGGCTCGCCCATCGAGACCCACACGTCGGTGGCTACGAAGTCCGCGCCGGCGACGCCCTCCTCGACGGCCTCGGTGAGGGTGATCCTTGCTCCGCTTTCCGCTGCCGCCTCGCGGGCCTGCGCGACGATCTGCTCGGCCGGCCAGTACGCCTTGGGCGCCACGATGCGGACGTCCATGCCGAGCAGGGCGCCGGTGACCAGGTAGGAATTGCCCATGTTGAAGCGGGCGTCACCCAGATAGGCGAAAACGACCTCGCCCAGCGGCTTGTCGGTGTGCTCAGTGACGGTGAGGACGTCGGCGAGCATCTGGGTGGGGTGCCAGTCGTCGGTCAGGCCGTTGTAGACGGGAACCCCGGCGTTCGCGGCGAGGGTCTCGACGGTCTCCTGCGCATCGCCCCGGAACTCGATCGCGTCGAACATCCGGCCCAGGACGCGGGCGGTGTCGCGCGTGGACTCCTTCTTGCCGATGTGCGAACCCGCCGGGTCGATGTACGTCGTCGACGCGCCCTGGTCGGCGGCGGCCACCTCGAAGGAGCAGCGGGTGCGGGTCGAGGACTTCTCGAAGATCAGCGCGACATTGCGGCCGCGCAGCCGCTGGACCTCGGTGCCCGCTTTCTTGGCGGCCTTGAGTTCGGCGGCGAGCGTGACCAGCCCGAGGAACTCCTCGGCCGTGAAGTCCAGCTCCTTGAGGAAGTGGCGGCCTGCGAGATCTATCGCCATGGTGGCTGCTCCTGGGGGGCGGGTAGGGGACGACTGGGCTACGAATGAGCCGTAACACTGGAAGCATATACGACGGAGCGCATTACTATACGGCATCACGTTCGACGGGACAGCTCATGCAGCGCGGCCCTCCCCTCCCCCGCCCCAGCTCACTGCCCCGGATCTCGATCACCTCGATGCCCTCCTTGCGCAGATGCGTGTTGGTCGTGACGTTGCGCTCGTACGCGACGACCACCCCCGGCTCGACGGCGAGCACGTTGCAGCCGTCGTCCCACTGCTCGCGCTCCGCGGAGTGCACGTCCTGGGTGGCGGTGAGTACTCGGATCCGGTCGAGGCCGAGCGCCGCCGCGATCGCGCGGTGCATGTGCTCCGGCGGATGGTCGGTGACCTTGAGCTCCTGCTCGCCCGCCCCCGGCTCGATCGTGTACGAGCGGAGCATGCCCAGGCCCGCGTACTGGGTGAAGGTTTCTCCGTCGACCATCGTCATCACCGTGTCGAGGTGCATGAACGCCCGCCGCTTCGGCATGTCGAGCGCCACGATGGTCTGCGCCGAGCCCGCCGCGAACAGGCCGCGGGCCAGCATCTCCACGGCCTGCGGGGTGGTCCGCTCGCTCATCCCGATCAGCACGGCGCCGTTCCCGATCACCAGGACGTCACCGCCCTCGATGGTCGAGGGATAGTCACTCTGGCCCTGGGACCAGATGTTGAACGGGCCCGCCTCGGGGCCCTTGAACAGCGGGTGATGGCGGTAGATCGCCTCGAAGTGGACGGTCTCGCGCTGCCGGGCCGGCCAGCGCATCGCGTTGATCGAGACGCCGTCGTAGATCCAGGCGGAGGTGTCTCGGGTGAAGAGGTGGTTCGGCAGCGGGCCGAGCAGGAAGTCGTCCAGATCCATCGCGTGAAAGCGCACCGACGTCGGCTCCGGGTGCCCCTCCAGGAACTCCCGCTTGGTCATCCCGCCGACCAGCGCCTCCGTGAGGTCGGCGGCGGGCAGTTCGTCGAAGGCCGCCCGCAGGTGCCCGGTCGCGAGCGGCCCGTACTCCTTCTCGTCGAAGACCCGGTCGAGGACGAGCGCGCGGGCCGCCGGGATCTCCAGCGACTCGCGCAGCAGGTCGCCGAAGAGGTGCACCTGGACGCCCCGGTCGCGCAACACGTCCGCGAAACCGTCGTGCTCCTGTCTGGCCCGGCGCACCCACAGCACGTCGTCGAAGAGCAGCGCGTCCTTGTTGCTGGGCGTGAGCCGCTTCAGCTCAAGATCTGGCCGGTGGAGTATGACGCGGCGCAGCCGCCCGGTCTCGGAATCGACATGGAATCCCATGCCCCCATCCTGTCCCGCGGCGGCCCCGCTCACCCGGTGAACGCAGCCGCCGCACGGACCGGCGGACCGCCGAAGCGGCCCGCCGGCCCGTCAGAGCCTCGGGTCGACGGGCTCGGACTCCAGGGCGAGGACGGCGAACACCGCCTCGTGGACCCGCCACAGCGGCTCGCCGTCCGCGAGCCGGCCGAGCGCCTCCAGGCCGAGCGCGTACTCCCGCAGCGCGAGCGACCGCTTGTGCCCCAAGAAGCGCTGCCGCAGCCGGTCGAGCTGGTCCGGGCGCGTGTACTCGGGACCGTAGATGATCCGCAGGTACTCGCGGCCGCGCACCTTGATGCCGGGCTGCACGAGCCGCCCCTTGCCGTCCCGGGCGAGTGCCTGGAGCGGCTTGACGACCATGCCCTCGCCGCCCGCGCCGGTCAGCTCCAGCCACCAGTCGACCCCGGCTCGCACCGACGCCTCGTCACCGGTGTCGACGATCAGACGCCGGGTCACCTGGAGCAGCCCCGTCGGGTCGTGCTCGACCAGCCGGTCCAGCCAGGCCAGCTGCTCGTCGTGCGGCACCGCGGCGAGGCTGCGCCCCCGCGCGGCCAGGATCTGGAACGGCGCGATCCGGACCCCGTCAAGGCCATCCGTCGCCCAGCAGTAGCGCCGGTACGCCTCGGTGAACGCGGCCGCGTCGGACGCCCGCTCCCGCTGCCGCTCCAGCAACCCCGCCACCTCGACGCCCCGCGCCGACGCCGCCTCCAGCGCCTGGACGGCAGCCGGAAGCGCGGCCCCGGACGCGGCGCCCACCGCGGCGTACTGCGAACGCAGCAGGCCGGACGCCTTCAGCGACCAGGGCATCAGCTCGGCGTCCAACAGCAGCCAGTCCGTGCCGAGTTCATCCCACAGCCCGGCCGCGGTCACCGCCGACCGCAGCCGTTCGAGGATCTCCTCGGTGACCGCCGCGTCGTCGAAGAAGGGCCGTCCGGTACGGGTGTGCAGCGCCCCGGTCGGCCCCTGGACGCCGAACCGCTCGCGCGCCACCTCCGCGTCACGGCAGACCAGCGCCACCGCCCGCGAGCCCATGTGCTTCTCCTCGCACACGACCTTCGCGACGCCGTCCTTCCGGTACTGCGCGAACGCCTCGACCGGGTGCTCCAGGTAGCCGTCCGCGCCTGAGGTCGCGGTCGGCGACATGGTCGGCGGCAGGTAGGTGAGCAGCCTCGGGTCGACGGCGAACCGGCTCATGACCTCAAGCGCGGCCGCCGCGTTCTCCTCCCGCACCGCGACCTTGCCCATCAGCCGGGTCTCCACGACCCGGCGTCCGTGCACGTCGGCGAGGTTCAGCGGCCGGCCCTCGTGACCACCGGGTGCCTCGGTGGCCAGCGGCTTGACCGGCTCGTACCAGACCTTCTCCGCCGGCACGTCGACGAGCTCACGCTCCGGCCAGCGCAGGGCGGTCATCTTCCCGCCGAACACCGCGCCGGTGTCCAGGCAGATGGTGTTGTTGATCCACGAGGTGTTCGGCACGGGAGTGTGTCCGTACACGACCGCCGCGCGTCCGCGGTAGTCCTCGGCCCACGGGTAGCGCACGGGCAGCCCGAACTCGTCGGTCTCCCCGGTCGTGTCCCCGTACAGCGCGTGCGAGCGGACCCGGCCCGACGTGCGCCCGTGGTACTTCTCGGGCAGACCCGCGTGACAGACGACGAGCTTGCCGCCGTCGAGCACATAGTGGCTGACGAGCCCGTCGATGAACTCCCTCACCTGCTCCCTGAAGCTGTCGTCCTCCTTCTCCAACTGCCCGATGGTCTCGGCCAGTCCATGCGTGTGCTGGACGTTCCTTCCCTTCAAGTAACGTCCGAGCTTGTTCTCGTGGTTCCCGGGCACGCACAGAGCGTTACCGTCGGCGACCATGCTCATCACACGGCGCAGCACCCCGGGGCTGTCGGGCCCCCGGTCGACGAGGTCCCCGACGAAGACCGCGGTGCGGCCCTGCGGGTGCACGCCGTCCACATAGCCCAACTTGCCGAGCAGAGTCTCTAGTTCGGACCGGCAGCCGTGGACGTCACCGATGATGTCGAAGGGGCCCGTGAGGTGGGTGAGGTCGTTGTAGCGCCGCTCGATGGCGATCTCGACGCTCTCCACCTCGTCCACACTGCGCAGGACGTGTACCTTGCGGAAGCCCTCGCGCTCCAACCCGCGCAGGGAGCGCCGCAGTTCACGCCGGTGCCGGCCGATCACGTGGCGGGGCATCCCGGCCCGGTCGGGGCGCTTGGCGTTGCGTTCGGCGCAGACGTCCTCCGGCAGGTCCAGGACGATCGCGATCGGCAGGACGTCGTGCTCGCGGGCCAGCCGGACGAGCTGTTTGCGGCTCTCGGGCTGCACGTTCGTGGCGTCGACGACGGTCAGCCGCCCCGCCGCGAGCCGCTTGGCGGCGATGTAGTGGAGCACGTCGAACGCGTCGCGGCTGGCGCCCTGGTCGTTCTCGTCATCGGCGACCAGGCCCCGGCAGAAGTCCGAGGAGATCACCTCGGTCGGCTTGAAGTGGCGCCGGGCGAATGTGGACTTGCCCGATCCGGTGGCGCCGACGAGGACGACGAGGGAGAGGTCGGTGACAGCGAGCACCCGCGCGCCGTCCGGGGCGTCCGGGGCGTGCGTGCCGTTCGTGCTGGTCGCGCGGGTCGCGCCGGTCTCGGTACTCATGCTGCCGTCGCCTCCTTCGGCATCGTCGGGGTGGGCTCGCCCTGCTGGGTCGTTGTGGTCGGCGTGGTCGGCGTGGTCGCCTGCGGCTTCGCGGTGGATGCTTCCAGCTGCGTCTCTGCCGGGGATTCGCCGCTCTGCGTCTTCGCGGCGGATGCGTTCCTCAGCGTCTCCGTCGTGGGCCCGTCCGCGCCGGTCAGCGTGAACACCGCCAGCTGGGTGGGCGGCCCCACCTCCGGGTCGTCCGGGCCGACCGGGCCGAACTCGACCGCGTAGCCGTGCCGTTCGGCCACCGCGCGCGACCATGCCCGGAACTCCGCACGGCTCCACTCGAACCGGTGGTCCCCGTGGCGCACATGCCCGGCCGGAAGGGTCTCCCAGCGGACGTTGTACTCGACGTTCGGGGTCGTCACGATCACGGTGCGCGGCCGCGCCGACCCGAACACCGCGTATTCGAGCGCGGGCAGCCTCGGCAGGTCGAGGTGCTCGATCACCTCGCTGAGCACCGCGGCGTCGTACCCCTTGAGCCGCTTGTCCGTGTACGCGAGCGAGCCCTGCATCAGCGTCAACCGGGCCGCCTGACGCTCCGTCATCCGCTCGACGCGGAGCCGCCGCGACGCGACGGTCAGCGCACGCATGGAGACGTCCACGCCGACGATCTCGGTGAACCGCGCGTCCTCAAGGAGCTTCTGCACCAACTGGCCCTGCCCACAGCCGAGGTCGAGCACCCGGCTCGCCCCCGCCGCGGTGAGCGCCGCGAGGATCGCGACCCGGCGCTGCTCGGCGAGCGTCTCCGGCCGCTCCGTGGTGTCGCTGGTCTCGTCGACGGCGTTGTCGACCTCCTCGACGTCCAGGCCCTCGGCCTCGGCGAGCCGCACCAGTTCGAGCCGCTCCATCGCCTCGCGGGCCAGACCCCGGCGCCGGGACAGGTACCGGCTGGTGATCAGGTTCTGCTCGGGGTGGTCGGCCAGCCAGCCGTCGCCGGCCCGCAGGAGCTTGTCGACCTCGTCCGGAGCGACCCAGTAGTGCTTGGCGTCATCGAGCACCGGCAGCAGCACGTACAGCTGCCGCAGCGCGTCGGCCAGCCGCAGCTCCCCCGACAGGACGAGACGCACATAGCGCGAGTCGCCCCACTCCGGGAACTCCTCGTCCAGGGCGACCGGTTCAGCGGTCACCGAGTCCCAGCCGAGCGGCCCGAACAGCTTGTGCACGAGTTCCGCACCGCCGCGCGCGGGCAGCGCGGGTATCTCGATCCGCAGCGGCAGCGGCGCCGCCGCCCGCTCCGGCAGCGCGGCGCACACACCGCGCAGGGCACTCTTGAAGACGGTGGACAGCGCGACCGACATCAGCGACGAGGCCGCGTACGGCCGGTCGTTGACGTACTGCGCGAGCGCCGCATCAGGAGCACCACCCCGGCCCTTGCCCCGCCCGCGCCTGACCAGCGCGACCGGATCCACCTCCAGGAGCAGCGCGGCCGTGCAGCGCTCGGCGGTCGCCTCGGGGTAGAGGACGTGCGCCGTGCCGTGGGAGGTCGAAAAGCGCTGCGCCTTCTCGGGATGCTTGTGCAGCAGGAATCCGAGGTCGGTCGCGGGGCCTTCAGGGGTGCCGGTGGTGGTGATTGTCAGGAACACACCGCGAGTATTGCCCGATCTGCACCACCCCCACCAGCGGTTTTCCTTACGCCTGCCGCCCTCGCACCTGGGCCGCCAACTGGGCGATCTCCCTCGGCCCGACCCGGCAGCACCCGCCGACGAGCCGCGCCCCCGACGCCACCCAGTCCCCCACCCGGGTCGCGTCGAACGTCGCGCCGCCCGCCCAGCCGCGCCGCTCCGCGTCCCACCGCTCGCCACTGTTCGGGTAGACCACCACCGGCTTGCCCGTGACCGACGCCGCGAGCGGCACCGCCCGATCGGCATCGGCGGGGGTGCAACAGTTCACCCCGACCGCGATCACTTGGTCATGACCCGCCACCAGACCGAACGCCGCGGCCAGATCCTGACCGGCCCGCGTACGCCCACCCGCGATGCTGTACGAGAGCCACACCGGCACCCCGCACCCCTCGACCGCCCGCAGCAACGCCTCCGCCTCGTCGGCGTCCGGCACCGTCTCCAGCGCGAGGACATCGGGCCCCGCCGCCACCAGCGCCTCGATGCGCGGCCGGTGGAACCGCTCCAGCTCGCGCACGCTCAGCCCGTATCGGCCCCGGTACTCACTGCCGTCGGCGAGGTAGGCGCCGTAGGGGCCGACGGAGGCGGCTACCCAGGTTTCGGGGGGCTGGGCGGGGCTTCGGGGGGCCTCCCCCTCCCCCCTCCCCCTCCCCACCCACCCCTCCGATGACCCGCTCAACTCCCCAGCCAACTCCCCAGCCCCTCGCGCCAGTTGCACACTCCCGGCCAGCAGCCGCTCGGCCTCGCGACGGCTCAGCCCTCGGCGGGCGAAGCCTTCGAAGGTGGCCTGGTAGCTGGCGGTGGTCAGGACCTGGGCGCCCACCCGTACGTACGCCGTGTGCGCGGCCTGGATCTGCTCCGGGCCGTCGGCGAGCAGCCGGGCCGACCAGAGCTCGTCGCTCAGATCGCAGCCCTGGGACTCCAGTTGGTTGGACAGGCCGCCGTCGAGGACGACCGGCCCTTGCGCGAGGGCCTCGGCGAGTGTCCGGGCGGGCCGCACGGTCAGGCTCCGGACAGCTGTGGCAGCACCTGCGACGAGATCAGTTCGAGGTGGTCGAGGTCGTCGAGGTCGAGTAGCTGGAGGTAGATACGGGACGAGCCGGTCGCCTCGTACTTGCCGATCTTCTCGACGACTTCGGCGGGCGAGCCCGCGAGTCCGTTGGCCTTGAGTTCCTCCACCTCCCGTCCGATCGCGGCGGCCCGGCGGGCTACCTGTGCGTCGTCCTTCCCCACACAGACGACCAGCGCGTTGGAGTACACGAGGTCGTCCGCCCTGCGTCCGGCGGCTTCGGCGGCCGCCTTCACCCTGGTGAACTGCCGCTCGCTGTCCTCGATGGAGGCGAACGGGATGTTGAATTCGTCGGCGTACTGGGCGGCGAGCCGCGGTGTGCGGGTCGCTCCGTGGCCGCCGATCAGGACGGGCACCTTGGCCTGCGCGGGCTTGGGCAGCGCGGGCGAGTCGCTGAGCTGGTAGTAGGTGCCGTGGTAGTCGAAGGTGCGGCCCACTTCGGTGGACCAGAGTCCGGTGACGATGGCCAGCTGTTCCTCCAGCCTGGCGAATTTCTCCTTCGGGAAGGGGATGCCGTACGCCTTGTGCTCGTCCTCGAACCAGCCTGCGCCCAGGCCCAGTTCGACCCGGCCGCCCGACATCTGGTCGACCTGGGCGACCTGGATGGCGAGGACGCCCGGCAGCCGGAAGGTGCCGGCGGTCATCAGGGTGCCGAGCCGGATCCGCTTGGTCTCGCGGGCGAGTCCGGCCAGGGTGATCCAGGCGTCGGTCGGGCCCGGGAGTCCGTCGGCGGACCCCATCCGGAGGTAGTGGTCGGAGCGGAAGAAGGCGTCGAAGCCGAGGTCTTCGGTGGCCTTGGCGACGGTCAGGAGAGTGTCGTAGGCGGCGCCCTGCTGGGGCTCGGTGAAGATGCGAAGATCCATACCTCCATCCTGCACCGTCGGGCCTGGGTCAACCCCGCCTCCACCACTCGTCCCACGAATGCCCGGTCGGGTGAAAATATGTCGATCTGGCGAGTCACACCCCCTCTGACCAGTGACGTTGGCGCCGAGCGTTCGTTGGCTCGGGCAGAGCCGGACCGCCCGGCCCGCGCGTCGGCGGCCCTGCCCGGTGCGTCGACCGATTCTCCGCCCTGTCCGCCCCGCGGGAGGGCCTGGGCCGAGGAGGCCGCCATGTCCCAGGACGCCGATCCCGAACAGACCGCGCCGCAGCAGTCTGCGCCGCAGTCCGCCGCCGGGCGGAAGGGTGCGCCCAAGGGACTGCTGCAGCAGATGGAAGAGCTGATGGCGGCGCTGAATGCCGATCTGACGCAGCGCGACACGGACCAGCAGTCCACCGCCGACCGCCCACCGCCCGCCGACGACCCGGGCGGCCCGGGCGAGCCGCAGCAGGCGTACGGGAACGAGGAGCCCGAGCAGCACGAACAGCAAGCGGACCGCTAGACGAGTAGTTCCGTTGTGGCTCAGTGGTCGTAGGCGATGAGTGACCTGGTGATGGGTGCGTCGATGGTGCGGTTGTGCCAGATGGCGCAGGTCATTGCCAGGATCCGCTGGGCCACGCGGACGCCGACGCCTTCGATGGTGCGCCCGCCGTGCTGTTCGAGGTCGAGCTGGCCTTTGAGGGTGTCGTTGAC
>NZ_JBSFIE010000032.1:55859-88791 GCF_053597395.1 Streptomyces sp. NPDC001415 | reverse complement strand
CGCGAGCAGCGCGTCCGGATTGTTGAAGCGGAACATCAGAGCCGCGACCGGGGTCAGCGCGAGCACCGCGCCCGCGATCAGCCCCGCGGCCGGGCGGGGACCCCTCCTTCAATTCCTGAAGTTCCGTCAATGCCGTCGTCGGATCACTTCACGGTGACGGTGACCGTCGGCGAGGTGGTCTCGTCGTACTTGATCCGCAGTTCCTGCTTGCCCTTGTCGTTGAGCTTGGCGTCAAGGGAGTAGCTGCTGCCCTTCTTGACCGTGGTGCTGGCCTGCAGGGTCGTCCACTTGTTGCCCTTCTTGTGCTGGAGCACCAGTTTGCTGCCGATGGGCATGCCCTTGGTGCGGCCCGTGAACGTCATCTTGTCGCCGGCCTTCACCGAGGTCGACGACGCCTTCACGGTGATGGACGCGGCCGACTTGGACGCGGATGCGGACGGCTTCGGCTTGGGGGCGGCGGCAGCGTGGGCGAAGGTGCCGGCCGCGCCGGCGGTCAGCAGGGCGGCGGACAGCGCGCCGGCCGCGAACGTCCGGGCGCAGCGGCTGCGCAGGGTGGCTCTCAACATGGGACTCCTGTCTCGGCGGACTCCCCCAGGTGGCGCGCACTCCGTTTACCTTTTGCGACGGAATGCGCCTTTCGAGGTTATCCAGGACCATCGCGGTCGGCGACCGGAGCGGGGCCGCGCCACTACAGGGCGTCACACAAAACCCCTCGCGCCGCGGAGGAACCGCGGCGCGAGGGGCCTTGGGGCAGAGCAGGAACTACGGGGCGGGGCCAGGGGGTTGGCTACTTCTTGCCCTGGGTCTGGCGGGCCCGTTTTTCGCCCCTGGTCAGGGGGTTAGGGACCGCAACCGACCTGCGGTTGAGGGGGCATTGATGGTCATCGTTGGTAGCTGGCGGTAGCCGTCGGACGGCCCACAGACGGCCCGGGGTAGGGGCCGTGACGGCCGCTAACGTTAGCGGGGCCGCTAGCGGTTCGCCCCTTACCAAGGAGCCCGGCGGGCGTCGCTATCGCTAGCGGCAGGTACTGCTAACGATAGCGACCCTGATAGCGACCAAAACGGCCGCCGATCAGGGTGTTAGCGGATAGCGGCTCATCTGCGGGAACGCGTGAACCGGCCGTATGGCACGAGTGCTGGGGTCCCGAGCCGCGTCGCTATCGCCCCGTCGGTAGGTGCTGCTCACCGCGACGAGCAAGGCGGACCGCCCTACGGGCGGGCGATCCTCCAGGCGCCCAGCGTCCACGCGAGCGAGCCACCGTCGGCGCCTCTCCTGCGCAGCTGCCTTGAGAGACAAGAGGAGCACCCGCCCGCCTGGGTGCTCCTCTTGCTTGTGAGCTGTCTGCGACGCAGCCCTGCCGTGAAGAGACCACCCTCCCCCCCCGGCCGGAGACGGCCGCTCCTCGGCACAGGCCCCAGGGCCGCTGTCGCCAGCATCCTCGGCCGTTCAGGCATCGCCTTGGGTCGTCCGGTACGCCTCGTACTGAGTCCAGGCACGTTCGAGTGTCTCGATAGCCGCCGGAACCGCGCCGCGCTCTTCGAGGTAGTCCCGCTGGCCTGGCAATCCCTTGCGTGAGGGCCATTCCGGATCAGCGGAGACGTCCCGCGCGAGATCCCCGATGGCGTTCTGATCGGTATGGGTCTTCAACCACGAAGTGAAGCTCTTCGGTTTGGGCATGCCCGCATCCTTCCGCCGCCGCGGCGGGGCTAACCCCGGGCGGGGACGGGTGGTCTCTTCCATCGCACGCAGTCGAGGGGCGGCAGCACCCGGACTCGCACGACGGCCGGCGCAACGCGAGCGGAGCGAGCTGCCAAGGGTCGTGCGGCCGAAGGCCGCTCCTTCTATCGCTCTGCGTAGCCAAACAGGGCAGTCGACCTGATGCTAGGTCTAGCATCACGGGTTGCTAGACCTAGCATCATCGCTAGCAACCCATTCATCCCTTGATCAGGGACCTAGCACCTAGCAAGCCGTAGAGCTGCACCCCGATTTCAGGGCTGAAGCGGGGTTCAGGGGGTACTGCGTCACCGCTAGAGCCCTGAAGCACGCTGTCACTCACAGCGACTAGCGGGGCAGGAAGCCCGGCTTCTCTTCCCCCAGCGCCCGCAGGTGAGCCAAGTAGTCCTGAGCGGCGGGCTCGGTGTTGTACCGCTTCCTGACTTCGGCCGCGAGTTCGCGGCTAGTCATGATGAGCGACGGCACGGATTGCCGGTCGCCCTGAAGCGCCCTCTCCCCCATGATGAGTGCCTGGTCCAAGTCACCCTCCCGCGCGGCTGTCACGCCCAACGTGACGCGCGCTTCGGCATTGCGCATCGGAGACCGCTCGGTGCCGTCGAAGTCCGTACCCGCCCGGAGCACCTCCTCAGCGAGGTTCCGCGCAAGCTTGTCCTCGCCGACCAGTCGGTAGCAGTCCATGGAGTAGAAGTCGAACTTCGCGGGGTCGACTACGAAATGGTTGTCCAGATTCTCAGGGTGGGGCATCCCTTCGAGAAGCCGACGGCCCCTGTCGAGCGACACCTCGACCTGCCGACGGTCGCCAAGCCGGGCCCAGGCTTTGGCCTCCTGGCCAGCAAGCTGAACCGCCACCCCGTGGTTGCCGGCCACTTCGGTTCCCGCCTGCGCCGCCGAAATGACACCGCGATAGTCACCGGTCGTCAGCGCGAACCAGGCCCGCATCTCGTGCGCCCACCCGGCAACTTCGGCATTTTCGGCTTCGGTCGCGATGGAAAGGGCGGCCCTTCGAGTCGCATCTGCGGCATGGCGGTCGCCAGAGTCGTACTCGACACAGCCGACCAAGAGCGCCAACCAACCCGACAAGGCGAGCACTTCGCGATGCTGAGCCAGCGTGAGGCTCTTCGAGTGCAGCTCAACCACACGCCGCAGCCACTGGCGTCCCTCGATCAGGAGCTGAGCACTCGGCATGTACGGGTACTCGGAACAGAGTCGATCGGCCGTGATCCGCAGAGCGTCAAGCGTCGCATCGTTCACATCGGAACGGTTGAGACGGCTGACGATTTCCAGGGTCTCCATGCCACTCGCGGCCAAGATCTCCCCGTTGCCATCCCGCCGACTGGGCGCCGGAAAGAGTGCGTGGGTCACGGTGCCGAACGTGGCCGCGATGATGGGCTGATAGAAGTCGTTCGGGAAGGCTCCAGCCTCCCAGCGCTTCCATTGCCGAATCATGCTCTCTTCACCCGGCAACTCGGTAGGAGCATGTGCCCGGAGCGCCCTCACCGCATCACGCTGCGACCAGTCGCGCGCCGCCCGCTCAGCAGCCATGCGCCGTGCCCATGCGGGCCTGTCGTCGACCATGTGCCCTCCTTCGAGTGCCTACTGCGAGTCTTGCCTGTTACCCCCGGGGACAGGCAAGGGGACAGCAGGGGGACGCCGGTGGTGTCCCTGCCCGCGCCGAAGTCGACCCTGGCCCGTCACCTACCCCACACGTTCCGTTCGCCCCATGGTGGATACAGATCACGCACCACCTGATTCGGAGCGCGATTCCAGCGCTGCGACTCGTTCAGCCAACGCCTGAATCTGGGAGCGGATTTCCTTGATGTCGTCGCCGCGCTCGTCTTCCCGCACTTCGCCGCCCGTGACGAAGTTGCCAAGGTTCCCCGCCGACTCGATCAGCCCTTCGGCCCGTAGCACCGCCAGCCCGTTTTGGATGGTCTGGCCGGCGAAGCCGAAGCGCTCCACCAAGTCTTGCTGCGTGGGCAGTCGGTCGCCCGGCTTCATTCTCTTGATGTCCTCGCGCAGCGCGTCAGCGACTTGCGCGGCTTTGGTCTTCGGTCCTGCTGTGGCAGTCATGCCCTGAGCGTACCCACTAGAACGAACTAGCGCACACCACTCCACAACCCTTGCCAACTAGCTTGGACTAGTGCACGCTAGTTTGTAGATGGTCGCCGCTCTCGCGGTGGCAATCAGCACGAAAGCCCTGGCCAAAGCCAGGGCTCAAAGAGCAGGGAGCGGCTCCTACCGCCAAGCAGACAGCCGCTCCCCTGACCCCGAAGGGGTGTCTCCATGATGCCTGTTTCTCTGACCGAGCGGACCTCGGAGCAGGGCTTAGTGCCGTTGTTGGTGGAGCGGCGGCGTGCGGGTGAGGTCTTCCCGCGTATCCCGGTCGGCTCGGTGGAGTTGACCCGTGAGCAGGCTGCGGCCGGGCTGTTCACTCAGCTGAAGTGGCTGCCTGCGATCCCGCAGGACTGGGAGTTGCTGGCCGTGCTCGACCACGCGGTCACGTCCCTGGGTGTCGATGGCCTTGAGGCCCTCTACCCGGAGGTCGCGGCCCTGCCGGAGCTGGACCGGGACGCGTCGAAGGCGTTCGGCTACGCCTACCGGCTGTGTGTAGAGCACTGGTACGAGGGCGCCACCTCCGATCCGATCGACCCGGACTTGATGGGCGTGGCGCTGTACGCGTCCGACCTGCCGGTTCAGGATCCCTCCGCCTTGGCGGGCCTGTCCGCCGTGGTGGACGGGCACATGGCCGAGGGCATCGCCCGGCTCGGCACCAAGCGGCTGGTGGCGCTGGCGACGGGGATGGAGCTGGAGTTCGGCCCCTCGGCGCTGGATCCGTCCGGGCCCGGGTTCAAGAAGCAGTGGAAGGCCTACCGGGCCGCGATGCCCGACCGTGAGCGGCGCGTGTTCTGCGACGCGGTGGCCGTGAGCCGCTGCTCCGGCGGACCGCGTCCGCTGATGGTGTGGTTCGAGACCGCTGAGATGGCGGTGGGCATCACGCCGCCGCCCAACCCGCACGGGCAGAAACTCCAGGCCCGCTGGCAGGCCCGCATCGACGCGGTCCGGGAGGGTCGGGCATGAGCGCCGTACTGGATGCGCTGTACGCACAGGTGGCCCCGTCCGTGGCGCCGGTCGTGGCGCTGACGGAGCTGGACCGGCGCCAGGTGGGGGAGGACTTCCCCACCATCCCCGTCGGCGGTCTGGAGCTGGACGTGGAGGAGGCGGCTGCCGCGCTGTTCGAGACGTCGGCCGACGAGCTGGCCGTGCCGGTGCCGACCACCGACGCCCTGTACGCGGCGCTGCAAGCGGCCGTGGCCACGCTCGGTCCGGCCGGGATCGCGGAAGTCTCCCAGACCTTCGCCGGGCTGGACGATGCGGAGTTCTCCGAGGTGCGGGCCTGCCGCGCCTTCGCCTACCGGCTGGCCCTGTCGTTCTGGTACGCCGGGGCCCGCTCGCGGCCGATGACGGCCGGGGAAGCCGGGGTGGCGCTGTACCTGTCGAGCATCCACCGCCACCGCATGGCCGACTTCCGGGAGCTCCCGCGCCGGGCGCTGCTGGTCTCCCGCGCACTGCATGAGGGCGCCACCGCCGTGCCGACCGAGACGCTGATCCGGCTGGGTGCGGTCATGGCCAGCGAGCTGGCCGACGTCGACCGCGACCGCAAGGCGGAGTGGCTGTACAAGCAGGCGCTCCCGGACTATCACCGGCGCCGGTTCTGCTTCGACCTGATCCGCTGGGAGACGCACCAGCCGTCCCCGCTGATCGTCCGCCCCGACTCCGGCGGCTACACGATCGGGCTCACCCCGCCCGCCGGTCCCGGCGGTCTGTGGCGTCGCCCGTTCACGGCGGAGTGGTGAGCGCCGTGCCCGAACCGATGCTCAGCCGCGCGGACCTGGTCCGGGTCCGCGCGGCGCGCGGGATGCTCGCTGAGGCCGACCGCCTGGCCCGCCGTCCCGCCTCCCGCACCGACTACGCGTACTACAGCGCCGCGCTGGCGGAAGCGGTCCGCACCCTGCTGCGGATCGTCGAAGAGACCACCGGGCCGGGGGTGGCGGCATGAGTCTGCACGCCAAGCCGCAGTTGAACTCCCGGCGCCGCCGGGCCCGTAAGGCACAGCTCGCGGCCCGCGACGGCCAGCACTGCACCTACTGCAGCCAGCCGTTCGCCACGCTGCGGGACGCCACCTTGGACCACGTGGTGCCGATCTCCCTCATGCGGACCTGGTCGGCCGACCACCTGGTGTTGGCCTGCCGACCGTGCAACACCCGCAAGGCCGACCGACTCCCGCTGAGCGTCGCACTGCTGCTGTGCCGGTCGGCCGTGCACAGGGCGGGTGTCCACGGGGTGTTCACGGTGCCGACTTGGCTCGCCCTGGCCCGACTCGCACACGCCAACCAGTCGACTCACGCGGCGGTGCGGTCGGCCGACCCGGTCGACGGACAGTCGACCCCTGACCAGCGTGACGAGTCGCGTCACACCCGGCGTCACACCCCGGTACCGCGCTCGCTCGTGCGACCCGACTGCCTGCACACACCCCGCCCCATGCGGCGGTGCGGTCGGCCGACCGGAGAGGCGGTGTCGGCGTGAGCCCGGACCTGACGATGCCGCATGACGACGAGTTGGAGCGGGCGGTCATCGGCTGCGCCATCACCCGGCCCGACCGCTTCCCCGAGCTGTCGACGATTCTCGCCCCGGCCGACTTCTACCGGCCCGCGCACACGGCCGTGTGGCAGATGCTCGCCGACCGGCTCGGACGCGGTGAGCCCGTCGACCCGGCCGCGCTGACCGCCGCGCTCGCCAGCGCGGGCCAGCTGAACACGGCCGGCGGGGGCGCCTACGTCTCTCAACTCGCCCTGTGCCAGGTGCCCGATGCCACCTGGCACGCGCAGGAGGTGAAGAAAGCCGCGCGGCTGCGCGCAGCCCGCTCCCTGGGGCTGCGTCTCCTCCAGGCCACCGAAGCGCCCGGCGCCGAACCGCCCCAGCTTGCCGCCCTGGTCTGCGAGGCCCTGCCCACCCTGGAGGGCAGCGACCACATCGGGACCGCCAACCGGCAGGCGGCATGGACCGCCGATGCCCTGTACCGGGCGGAGTTCCCCCAGGCCCGCTGGGCGGTACCGGACCTGATCCCCGAGGGGCTCACCGTGCTCACGGGAGCGCCGAAGGTGGGAAAGTCCTGGATCTGTCTGGGGCTCGGTCTCGCGGTCGCCACCGGCGGCAAGGCGCTCGACTCCATCCCCGTGGAACAGGGCGAGGCCCTCTACCTGGCCCTGGAGGACACGCCCCGGCGCATGCAGTCCCGCCTCCACCGGGTGCTCGGGGACGGCCAGCCGCCGCCCGGCCTGCACATCCATGTGGACCTGCCCGCAGGTCTCGGGGGCATCAGGCGCTGGCTCGATGAACATCCCGGCGCCCGCCTGGTCATGGTCGACGTGCTCCAGAAGGTACGCCCCGAGTCCGGACGCGAGACCAGCGCGTATGCGGCCGACTACGCCGCCATCACCGCGCTGAAGCGTCTGGCGGACGCCTACCAGGTGGCGTTCGTGGTCGTCCACCACATCCGCAAGGCCCAGTCCTCCGACTGGATGGATGCCACCAGCGGCACGAACGGCATCAACGGCGCCGCCGACGCCACCCTGTTCTTCTCCCGGGCGCGCGGTGAGGCCGAAGGACTGCTCAACCTCACCGGCCGCGACGTCGAGGAGAACGAGTACGCACTGCGCCGCAACGACGGCTCGATGACCTGGTACCTGGTCGACGGTCCGGCCGACATCGCCACTGCCACCGAGCCGAACGCGAAGATCCTCGCTCATCTGCACGAGCACGGACCCCAGACGCCCAAGCAGGTCGCCGAGGCGACCGGGCAGGACCCGAAGACCGTACGCACCCTGATGGGCAGGCTGCGGGATCGGGGCCGCCTCGCCCAACTCGGACGCGGGCTCTACGCCATGCCCGGCCAGGAGAGCGCTCCGGCACCCGAAGGCAACAAGGCAACAGGTGTTGCTTTGCCTGTTGCTTTCGTTTCCGCAGGTCACAGGGGCGAGGGCAACAAGGCAACAGAAGCAACAGCTACCGACCCCCCGGACGAAGCCCCCCACCCCGTGTTGCCTTTGTTGCCTTGTTGCTCTCAGGGCCCTGACCAGCACGAATGCAAGGCAACAGCGAAGGCAACACCTGTTGCCTTGTTGCCTCTCCACCCCCGCCCCGCAGCCGAGAGGGAAGCCTCATGAGCACCACCGTGCCCGAGCCGACCGACCCCAGAGCAACGCTGCGGGCGGGCCTCCCGGACCGCTACCTCACCCCCGAAGACCTCGCGGCGATGCTCGCCGTCCCGATCGAGACCGTCTACGGCTGGCGCAAGAAGCGCACCGGCCCGGTCGGCTTCCGCGTCGGCCGCCATGTCCGCTACGACCCTGCCGCCGTGCGCGACTGGATCGCCGAACAGACCGCCCGCGAAGCCGCCTGAAGCCTCTAGCGCTAGAGGCAGTCCCCTCTAGCGCTAGACCCCCCGCTAGTGGCCCACACACCCCGTGATCAGGCTGCTAGCCGCTAGAGGCCCGCTCTACCCAAACGCGAAACCGGGGCCCGGAGCACGCTCCCCGAAGGCTGCTACCGGTAGCGACTCAGCCTGCTACCGGTAGCAGCCCGCTAGCAACCCGCATCGCACCTGATCAGGCCCGTAGCGAGTAGCGGGCCTGGCTCAACACACCCAAAAACCGGCCGGACGGCCGTTCCTTGGCCCTCCCATGCCCTGCTACCGAGAAGGGAGTCAGCCCCCATGGCTGGCCACATCCAAGACCGCTGGTACAAGACCGAAACCGACGCCAACGGCAAGACCACCCGCGTCAAGACCGACCGCTATGGCACCGGGCTGCGCTACCGCGCCCGCTACGTCGCCCCGGACGGCACCGAGAAGTCCAAGAGCTTCCCCGACGGACAGAAGCGGCTCGCTGATGCTTGGCTCGCACGGATCGAAGCCGACATGTCCCGCGGCCAGTACATCGACCCCAAGGCCTCGCGCATGACGTTCCAGGAGTTCGCTGAGAAGTGGCTCGCGAGCCAGAGCGGCGACCCGAACACCAAGGCGTCGATGACGTCTCAGCTCACGCTGCACGCCTTCCCGCGCATCGGAATGCGCTCGCTGGGCGCGTTCCAGCCGAGCCACATCCGCGATTTCGTGACGCAGCTCGAAGGGTCCGGCATGTCGGGCTCGTACGCCCGCGTCATCTTCTCCAACGTGCGCGCCATCCTGAGCGCAGCCGTCGAAGACGGGTACCTGCCCCGGAATCCCTGCCACTCGCGCACCGTGACGCTCCCCGAGATGGGCGCGCGTCGTGTCGTCCCGTGGCTGCCAGAACGCGTCTTCGCCGTGCGTGGCGCCCTGGTCGAACGGTTCCGTCCCATGGTGGACGTGGGCGCCGGCTGCGGGATGCGGCAGGGCGAAATCCTTGGGCTGTCCGTGGAAGAGCTGGACTTCGACAACGACACGTTGCACGTCGTGCAGCAACTGAAGCTAAGCCTCAGCACGCCCGTATTCGCTCCGCCGAAGGGAGGAAAGCTGCGTGACGTACCGCTTCCCGAGCCTGTCGCGGACGCGCTCAAGGCCCATATGAAGCTGTACCCGCCGGTTGAGATCACGCTGCCCTGGATGCGTGCGGGAGGTCAGCCCGTCACCAAGCGCCTGATCTTCACGGGTCCGCTTGGTGGGCACATCTGGCGCACGTCGCTGAATGAGGACCACTGGAAGCCCGCGCTCGCCAAAATCGGCGTTATCCCCAAGGCGAAGAGCCGGGAGCACTCCGCCGCTCGCGAGCACGGCATGCACGCGCTCAGGCACTTCTACGCGTCCGTGTTGCTGGACGCCGGGGAGAGCATCAAGGCCGTGAGTGAGTACCTGGGGCACTCTGACCCGGGGCTGACTCTGAAGGTCTATGCCCACCTGATGCCGAGCAGTCGGGACCGTACGCGGAAGGCTCTCGGTAGGGCTCTCAGGCCACAAGATCCTCCGGCCTCACGGCCCACAGACGGCCCCGCATAGACGACAGCCCCTGATCTGCACCTAGAGCGCAGGTCAGGGGCATGATCGCTTAGGGCGTTACTTCTTGCCCTGGTTCTTCACGG
Organism: Streptomyces sp. NPDC001415; assembly: GCF_053597395.1. NCBI lineage: Bacteria > Bacillati > Actinomycetota > Actinomycetes > Kitasatosporales > Streptomycetaceae > Streptomyces > Streptomyces sp. NPDC001415. The sequence continues at coordinate 78,941 of NZ_JBSFIE010000032.1, read as the reverse complement.
CCTCGATCGCGGCGGCGGCCGCGTCCGGGTCGAGGTAGGTGCCGCCCGGCTTGACGGGCTTGAAGTCGGCGTCGAGCTCGTACACGAGCGGGATGCCGGTCGGGATGTTCAGGCCCGCGATGTCGGCGTCGGAGATGCCGTCGAGGTGCTTGACCAGCGCGCGCAGCGAGTTGCCGTGGGCGGCGATCAGGACGGTCTTGCCGTCGAGCAGGTCGGGGACGATGCCGTCGTACCAGTACGGCAGCATGCGCGTCACGACGTCCTTGAGGCACTCGGTCTGCGGGCGCAGCTCCGGCGGGATCGTCGCGTAACGGGCGTCGTCGCTCTGCGAGAACTCCGTGCCGTCCTCAAGCGCGGGCGGCGGGGTGTCGTACGAGCGGCGCCACAGCATGAACTGCTCCTCGCCGAACTCGGCGAGCGTCTGCGCCTTGTCCTTGCCCTGGAGGGCGCCGTAGTGGCGCTCGTTCAGGCGCCAGCTGCGGTGCACGGGGATCCAGTGGCGGTCCGCGGACTCCAGCGCGAGCTGGGCGGTGCGGATGGCGCGCTTCTGGAGGGAGGTGTGCAGCACGTCGGGGAGCAGGCCGGCGTCCTTGAGCAGCTCACCGCCGCGCGCCGCCTCCTTCTCGCCCTTCGGCGTGAGGTTGACGTCCACCCACCCGGTGAACAGGTTCTTCTCGTTCCACTCGCTCTCGCCGTGGCGGAGGAGGATCAGCTTGTACGGTGCGTCGGCCATGCGTCCGAGCCTAATCGACGCCAGGGGGCCCTCGCGCGCCCAGGGACCCGGGCCCCGGGACCGTCTCGATTGACGGACGCCGTCAATTCAGTGGCCCCCCGGAACCGGCCACTTGTAACTTGCGGACATCAGCCGCACCACTTACGTGAGTGCAACGAGTACCACGAGTGCCACAGTTCCGGGGGAAGCCGCATGTCCGTCGCCAGTCTGAGACGCGCCGCACGAGAAACGGTCTCGGGTCTGCCCCGGGAGTTCTGGTGGCTGTGGACCAGCACCCTGATCAACCGGCTCGGGGCCTTCGTCGCTACTTTCATGGCGCTCTACCTCACCCTGGACCGGGGCTATTCCGCCTCGTACGCGGGACTCGTGGCCTCGCTGCACGGGCTCGGCGGGGTCGTCTCGTCGATCGGCGCGGGCATCATGACCGACCGCCTCGGCCGCCGCCCCACCCTCGTCATCGCCCAGACCTCGACGGCCCTGTCGGTCGCGCTGCTCGGCTTCATGACGGATCCGGTGGCGATCGCGGGGGTCGCGTTCCTCGTCGGCATGGCGAGCAACGCGTCGCGGCCGGCGGTGCAGGCGATGATGGCGGACATCGTGAAGCCGGAGGACCGCGTGCGCGCGTTCTCCCTCAACTACTGGGCGATCAACCTGGGTTTCGCCCTCTCGTCGATGACGGCGGGCTTCATCGCGCAGTACAGCTACCTCGCGGGCTTCCTGGGCGAGGCGAGTCTGACGCTGGTGTGCGCCGTGGTGGTCTACCTCAAGCTTCCGGAATCCCGCCCCGAGCGGACGGCGGTGGAGAAGGCGGCCGAACCTCAGATCGGCATCGGTACGGTGCTGAAGGACGGCCGTTTCATGGGCGTGGTGGGCCTCTCCTTCCTGATCTCTCTCATCTTCCAACAGGGTTACGTCGGCCTGCCGGTGGCGATGGGCACGGACGGCTTCTCCAGCGCGGACTTCGGCCTCGCGATCGCCGTGAACGGCATCCTCATCGTGGCGGTCCAGATCCCCGTCACCCGCTACATCCAGCACCGCGACCCGCGCCGCCTGCTGATCATCTCGGCGCTGCTCGCGGGCTACGGCTTCGGCCTGACGGCGTTCGCGGGTTCGGTCGCGGTGTACGCCCTGACGATCTGCGTGTGGACACTGGCGGAAATCGTCAACGCCCCCACGCAGACGGGCTTGGTGGTCCGCCTCTCCCCCGTCCACGGCCGGGGCCGCTACCAGGGCATCTACACGATGTCCTGGTCGGTGGCAGCGCTGGTCGCCCCGCTGATGTCGGGCTACGTGATCGACCACTTCGGGGCGGGGTGGCTGTGGGGTACTTGCGCGGTGCTGGGGTCGGTGACGGCGGTGGGGTACTGGGTGTTGATGCGGGGGTTGCCGGCGGAGGCGCCAGTGGCCCGGCAGAGCGTGAGGGAAACTCCTGTCAAGGTCGACCACGAGGCCTGATCAGGGTCAGCCGATAGGCGGCGACACGATCACGGCACTACTCTGTGCGCGACGAGAGGAGGGCGAGCATGCTGCTGAGATTCCGTGTGGCGAACGTACGGTCGCTGCGCGAGGAGCAAGAGCTGTCTTTCACCGTTCCTCCGGGTCACGAACCAGGTCCCGCCCACCACGTGGAACTGGCGGGCGGCAAGGGCGTAGACGTATACCCTCTCCTCGGCATCTTCGGGGCCAACGCCTCGGGCAAGTCCAATGTGCTCACCGCCCTGAGCCACATGCGTGACGCGGTCCTGAACTCCTACGCGGATTGGACCTCCTACAGGGGCGTCCCACGCGAGGAATTCGCCCTGGACGAAAAGGCCGCCGGCGAGAGCTCCTTCTTCGAGGTCGACTTCGTCGCGGACGACGCGGTGCGCTGGACGTACGGGTACGAGCTCGGCGCGACCCGTGTGGAGGCCGAGTGGCTGCACGCCTACCCGCGCGGGCGCCGCCAGGTGTGGCTCGACAGGGACGCCTCTCGTGACGAGGAGTACGACTTCCCCGGAGACCGGATCCAGGACCGGGCCCGGCTCGCCCGCACGACACGCCCCAACGCACTCTTCCTCTCCCGCGCAGCCACCGACAACCACCCTCAGCTCACCCCGATCTACCAGTGGTTCGAGCGAAACCTGTGGCTGATCACTCCGGAACACGAGCGGCGGGAACGCGAGGCCTACACGATCCGCCGCCTTCAGGAGGATCCAGGTGTACGGCGCCGCATCGAAGAGCTGCTGCGGGTGGCAGATCTGGGAATCGGCGGAACCGAGGTCAGCAGGCATCCCGGCGAGGCGTCGACCATCCGGCTCCTGCATGCCGGCAGCGACAGGGCCGCCGCGTTCGACTGGGACAAAGAATCGTTCGGCACCCGTTCCTGGTTCGCCCTGCTCGGCCCGATGCTGCTCGCCCTCGACGAGGGCGCGGTCCTGCTCGTCGACGAGCTCGACTCGAGCCTCCATCCGCGCTTCGCAGCCGAAGTGGTACGCATCTTCCACAACCCGCTGGTGAACACCCTTGGCGCACAACTGGTGTTCACCTCCCACGACCCGTCCTTGCTGAGTACGCCCAGCGGCTGGCGGCTCCTCGATCCGGGCCAGATCTGGCTGACAGAGAAGGACAAGGCGGGACGGACCGAGGTGTACCCCTTGACGGCGGCAGAGCCCGGCGAGCTGGAGAACTTGAGCGCCTCGTATCTGGCCGGAAAATTCGGGGCCGTACCTGACTTCACCGAGGGACAGATCGCGCGCCGGATACTGGCCACGCGTACCAGGGCAGCGGAGGCGGAGCAGGACTGATGGGGAGCGTGAAGCGGGGGAAGGACTCGACAGACAGGGCTTCGCGCCCCTCGAAGGCGGTTCCATCGGTATGGATCTTCACCGAAGGGGCGCTCACCGAGCCCCAGTACATCGACATCGTCAAGGACCTGCGCGCCCCGGGCATCCGGCTCGCCGTCCACATCGCCAACGACGAGCGCACGAACGGTGGCGCCAAGGGGCCGCAGCGACCCACGCACGCACGAAAGCCGCTCGACCTCCTCGACCAGGCCCTCGCCAAGCTCCGCGAGGAGAACCGTAAGGCCAGGCGGGAGAAGTGGGGGAACCCTCCGAAGGGCGTCGACCGCTGGACCACTGTGTGGTGTCTCTTCGACCGCGATCAGCACGAAGGCGTGGACGAAGTCGCGCGCGTGGCGAAGAAGATGGAACAGGATGGCGAGGGACTGCGCATCGCGTATTCCCACCCGTGCTTCGAGCTGTGGCGTCTCCTCCACCACCAGGACTACACGAGCAGCTTCGGCGGTGTCTGTGGCGACGCGACGAAGAAGCTGCCATTCGTCACTCCGCGCACATCCAAGGAAGATGCGAAGGTCGTGCTGCCTGAGCAGATCCTCAAGCGCAGCGGACCCGGCCGCACCGACGGCTCCGACGGCTTCGCGAAGGCCAAGGCGCGCGCCAAAAAGATCAACGCGCAGTACGGCGAGCACCACCTGTACAGCACGCGGGACCCGTACACGGATGTCTGGCGTTTCGTCGAAGAGGGCCTCCAGGTCACCGACTATTAGGTTCTGCGGAGAGATTTCGGCCCCGGGCCGGTCAGCCGTACGCTTCTGCCGTACCTCTCCACCCCGCCCGCTACAAGAGCACAGGGAGTCCCCACCGTGGCCAAGCTCACGCTCGCGCAACTCGAGCGCCATCTTTTCGCGGCGGCGGACATTCTGCGTGGCACCATGGATGCCGCCGAATACAAGGACTACATCTTTGTCCTGCTGTTTCTGAAGCGGGTCAACGACGAGTTCGAGGCCACGCGTGAGGAGATCATCTCGGCGGAGATCGGCAAGGGCAAGTCGCAGACTGACGCCGAGAAGGAAGGCGAGAACCCGGACAAGTACGAAGTCCGGCGAGTCCTGTACGTACCTGCGGCAGCACGTTGGGACATGCTGAAAGACGCCGTCTCCGATGTCGCCACACAAACCCTCCAGCCCGCTCTCGACGCGCTGGAAGCACACGAGAGCAATGGCCTAACCGGGCTCTTCCAACACGTCAATTTCAACCGCATCGGCGGCGGTTCGGGCAGTGGCGAGGCCTCGGTAAAGCTCGCAGACCAGCGCCTGTCCGCACTGATCCAGCACTTCGGCACACTGCGTCTGCGTGGCAGCGACTTCGAATTCCCCGACATGATCGGAGCCGCGTACGAATACCTGATCAAGGAGTTCGCGGACTCGGCAGGCAGCAAGGGCGGAGAGTTCTACACCCCCCGAGCCGTGGTGCGCATGATGGTCGAACTCGCCCGCCCGCAGGCCCCGTTGAAGGTGTACGACCCATGCGTGGGTTCCGGCGGCATGCTGATCCACGCCAAGGAGTACATCGACGAGCACGGCGGCGACTCCGAGGACCTGTTCCTGGCGGGCCAGGACGCGAACAGCGGGTCATGGGTCATGGCCACCATGAACATGCTCTTCCACGGCGCGAACGACCCCGAACTGCACACCGGGGACACCCTCAGCAACCCCATGCACACGCAGCGCGACTTCGACCTGGTCCTGAGCAACCCGCCGTTCTCGATGGACTACAGCAAGGCTGCCATCAAGGACATCGAGGAGCGGATGCCCTACGGACAGACCTCAGAGCGCGGCAAGGCCGACTTGATGTTCCTGCAGCACATGCTGGCGATGGTGCAGGGCTCCCGGCACGGATCCGTGCTCACGGTGATGCCGCATGGTGTCCTCTTCCGCGGCAGCACGGAGCGGGACATCCGGGCGGCGCTAATCGAGGCGGACCTCATCGAGGCCGTCATTGGCCTCGCACCCAACCTTTTCTACGGGACGGGCATCCCGGCGTGCGTACTGGTACTGCGCGCGGCAGGCACGAAGCGGGCCGACCGGGCGGGCCAGGTCCTCTTCATCAACGCGGACCGGGAGTACCACTCAGAGCGCGCGCAGAACGTACTCCTGCCCGAACACGTAGAGAAGATCGTGTCTACGTTCCACGCGTCGGAGCACAAGGACAAGGCGTTCGCCCGCCTGGTCCCGAGCTCGGAGCTCGCCGAAAACGACTACAACCTCAACATCCGCCGATACGTGGACAATACGCCGCCCCCGGAGCCCCAGGACGTGCGGGCGCATCTGAGCGGCGGGGTGCCGCGCGCCGAGATCGTGGCGAAGAGCGGACTGCTCGATGCGTACGGCATCTCGGTCACAGACCTGTTCGCGGAGCGGGACGGCGATACGGCGTACGTCGACTTCCTGCCGGAGGGCGAGCGACCGGATGCGGCGCGCCTGGGGGAATTGGCGGCCGGGCGGGAGGCAGAACTACGGAAGGCGTTCGACGAGTGGTGGACGACGGAGTCGGATCTGATCGCCGATCTGACGCCGCCGGGCGAGGGCGACGACCGGACGGAGGGCGAGCGACGTGCGCAGCTCGCCCGGCTGCGCGCCGACCTGCTCAGCTCCTTCACCAGCCGCCTCGGCAAGGTCGAGCTGCTCGACCGGTACGCCCTTGACGGAGCCGTCGCGGGCTGGTGGCATGCGGCGAAGTACGAACTGATGGCGCTGGCCGGCAATGGCTTCGGCGGCGTTATTGACGGCTGGGTCGAGACGGTCGAGACGATGCTGGAGCCGGACCGGGATCCGCGGACGGGTGGCTCGCGCAAGCGATCGGGGGTTGAGCGGCGGCAGGCGTACGACCACAAGGTGGTGGCGGCGATCGCCCCCGAGTTCCTGGAGAAGCTCGCTGCGGCGGACGCGCTCAAGGCAGAGCTGGACGGCAAGTGGAAGGCCCACCAAGACGCGGAGGCGGCAGCGAAGGCGGCGGACGCCTCCGGCTCGGACTCCGGCGAGGACGACGCGGAGTCCGAGTCATCGCCCGCGGAGCAACTGCTCAGCGCGGACGATGTGGCGGCACTCAAGAAGAGCCGTACGAAGGCGAACGCAGCGGTGAAGAAGCTGGAGGACGACTTCTGGCCGCTGGAGTCGGCACGGCGGCCGGCGAAGCCGGTACCAGCGGCGACCGAAGTGGAGCCAACTCCGGTGCAGACCACGCTCCTTGACGTTCCGGTCCCGGAGGCGGGTGGCGAGAAGAAGACGCCGGAGCCGGGCCTCACCCAGGCCCGCAAGGCCGTGGCCACGGAGGCGGCTGCGCGCGAGGTGGTACTCGGCATCCTGCGGGCGGATCTGGCGGCGACGCTGGAGGGGCATGTGGTGCGCCGACGACGTGAGTTGGTGTCGGCGTATCGCATGTGGGAGGACAAGTACGGGGTGTCTTTGCGGGACATTGAGGCGGCGCGGGCCGAGGCTTCGGCGAAGCTGGAGAACTTCCTGAAGGAGCTTGGTTATGGAGCGTAAGCGCTGGAAGGAAGTTCCGCTCCACTCGCTCCTGGAAGGAGGCATTCGGAACGGCTTCTCACCTCTGGAGAGCCAAGAATGGACTGGCGTACAGATGCTGGGGCTCGGCTGCCTGACTGCAGACGGGTTTCAGCCGCGCCAACTTAAGAACGCTCCGAGTTCCGTATCTCCCCAGCATCCCGCGATCCTCCGCGATGGAGATCTGCTAATTAGCCGGGCCAACACCCGAAATCTCGTAGGGCTTGCAGGCATCTATCGCGATACAGGCACACCCTGCATCTATCCAGACTTGATGATGCGCCTTCGCCCATCAGGCGCATGCATTCCTGAATACTTGGAAGTCGTTCTCCGCTCGCCGACACTTCGCCAGCAAATTACGGGTCGAGCTCAGGGGACTTCTGAAAGCATGGTTAAGATCTCTGCCGAGATGATCCGATCACTCCCAGTTCCGCTGCCATCCCTTGATCAGCAGCAGCACATCGTCAATGTGCTTAGCGCTGTTGATGAGCACATTTCTATCGAATCACTGGCAACGCTCAAAGAGATCGCTATTTGGGATGCAGTCGCCAATGACCAGGTAGGCGATCATGCACGGCGCTTTGGGACTGTTCACCTAAAGGAGGTTTGCGAACGGGGTGGCGAGTACGGCAGCAACTCTCCAGCTGTCCCATCGAGCGACCAGCTACCACGGTACGTCCGCATCACAGATATTGACCAGCACGGCAATTTGTCCAAGGACTTGTCCTCCGCTGTCAGCGTGCCGTGGGAGCAAGCGAGACCGTACCTCCTCCAGGATGGCGACTTGCTGATCGCACGTACCGGCTACACAACAGGTAAGTCCTACCTGTATCGGGAAGGCGACGGCCTCTGCGCTTTTGCTGGATATCTGGTGCGCTACCGACTGGACCAGTCGCGAATGCTCCCTGCCTACGCCTTCATGTGGACACGAGCCAACGCCTTCAAGCAATGGGTTTCCCAGAATGTGCGAGAGGTCGGCCAGCGCAACATCAGCGCTCGCGAATACAACCAACATCGCTTGCCTGTACCGCCGCTTGAGATGCAACATGAACTGGTCAGCGCCTGGCAGGAGGCCCGAGCCACGTTCCAACTCCGTCAGCAACAAATAGACCGGCTGCTGACGTTGAAGCAGGCTCTCGCTGACGACCTACTGCGAGGTGCAACCCGATAGTTCGAGCAACTCGTCCCGGGAACCAATCGTCGCTCCGCACTCGCGCACGCCCCGCCCGGGCGTAGCGTGGTCGAAAGACCTTCTTGCGCGGGGGTGGCCATGCAGTTCCATGAAGAACCCAGCATCGGGGACCGAATTGCCCGGCTGCGGCTGCGGCGGAAGCTGACGCAGGAGGGGCTCGCCGAGCGGGCGGGGCTCTCCGCTGATGTCGTACGCAAGCTGGAGCAAGGTGTACGGCAGACGGCGCGGCTCACCACGATCAACGCACTGGCCAAGGCCTTGGACGTGGAGCCGTCCATGCTGGTCGGGCAGCCCATGACGTTCGAGGTACGTAGCGAGGAGGACCAACCGTCCGTCCTGGCTCTGCGGCAAGCCATCTCTCCTGTTTCCGATTTGCTCGGCGAGGACCCGGACCCCGAGGATCCACCCCTCCTCACTGAGCTCCAGGCTTCATTGCGGTCCACAGAGCGGATCCGGCGCGAGGGGCGCATGGGCGCAATCGGAGTCCTGCTACCTCAGCTGATCCGCGACGCCAAGGCCGTAACACGGGACCGCGACGGCCTTGTCGCTGCCGCAGCCCAGTCCGTTCTCGCCGAGGCCTACCAAGTCGCCGCGACCACGCTGACTGCGCTCGGCAAGGAGGACGCAGCTTTCACCGCTCTGGAGCGGTCAATGGACGCCGCCAGAAGGGGAGATGATCCTCACCTGGAGATCGTCGGCATCTCAAGCCTCGCCTGGATCTTCACGAAGCAAGGACGGCTGGCCGACGCCGAACGTGTCGCGCTGACCACCGCCGAGCGCATCGAACCGAACTTTCGGTCCCAGTCCATCGAACTCGCCCTATGGGGAATTCTGTTGCTCCGCGCGGCGACTGCCGCTGTCCGGTTGCAACGGCAGGAAACAGTCAAGGACCTGCTCAATATGGCGAGCGCGGCCGCAGCCAGGATCGGCACGGACCGGCTCGACTACGCGACGCCGTTCGGCCCCACCAACGCGGGAATCGCAAAGGTCAACTTCCTTGTGGAGATGGGAGAGAACACAGCGGCTTTGCGCGCCGCCCGCGCCGTCCCGGACCTGGAGTCGCTGCCCCCTACCTGGCGCGCCCGGTTCCATGTCGACCGTGCCCTCGCCCACGCGGAGTTGAACAACGACGACCACGCACTCCAGGCACTGCTCGTCGCCGAGAGAACCGCACCGGAGTGGATGCGCTACCACGCGACGAGCCGCCACCTCGTCGCCGATCTCAGAGGGCGGGAGCGGCGCCGCACATCGCCCCTCGCAGAACTCGCCCACCGGCTCGACCTCGACAGCTAGGACGCCCCGTCCTAGCAGCTCCGTACAGTGATGCGGCTTGTCACTGTGCGTGCAAGGTGGCGCCCCTAGCGTTACAGCCCCGCCGGGCACGGCGGACCCCCGCAACCGCGTCCAGGCGGCCCGGGGGCATGGCCCACCTGAGGAAGCAGGCAGACATGCCGCACTGCATCGCCCGCCTTATCGAGCCGTTGCTCAGACTGCTGCTACCCACCCAGGACCGGCACCGACCCCTCGCGCCGCGGCCTCGCACCGACCCCAGCTCTGCCTGCCACCAAGCCCACCTGCACGGACTCCTCCGCGGCGAGGACAACCTCCTCGTACGCCCCTACCTCCTCGCCCACGAGGCCGCCGAAGAACGACTTCGGCGTCAGCGTTGCCGCGCGCTGTGGCTCGCCACCCACGGGATCGACATCGGGCCCCGCTGGATCCACGGGACGGAGGTGGTCGCGTAATGGCGCAGCACATCGCCCACACCCGGCTCCTGCCCTGGACCGGACCCGAGGGCAAGCCCTGCTATCTCCTCACCGACGGGGTCGGCGGCGGATACGCCTCCCGGATCGCCGACAACATCGAGGCCGTGCAGCTCGGGATGGGCACGGAACTCCTCTGCCACGCAAGGGAGTTGCTCGGTGAGCCCAAGGTCGGGCCCGGAGAGCTCCACTACCTCTCCGCCCGTCTGACCGAAGCCCTCCACGACGTCCTCCGCATCGCCGAGAGCCGCGGCGACCGGCTGTCCGCATTCGACGGCCGAGACGTCGACAACAACGAGGACGAGGCGGACGACAAGGACGAGGACGACCTGGACGCAGGCAACCTAGACGGAGACTGAACCCGGCCCCGAAGCCCCGGCCGCCACCAGCGGCTTTGGCCCGATCATGCCCATCCGCGCCCCACCCGTCGCACAATGGTCGAACGAGGGGCGGTCGAGTCGGGTAAGGGGTACGGGGCGTGGCGCGGAGAGAGACCGAACTGGTCGAGGTGGAACGGCCGTTCGTACAGCAGCTGGAGTCGATGGGCTGGACGCATGTCCGGGGTTCCGAGCTCGCCGAGAGTGATGGTCGCTCGTACACCGAGGTGATCCTGAAGAAGCGCCTCGCCCGCGCTCTGCGCCGCGTGAACCGGCTGCCCGGCAGCGATGTTGAGTGGGTCGAGGACGAGCACGCCGAGCGGGCGATCGAGAAGCTGGCGCGGGTGTCCGTCGGGCCCGGCGGCAGGGATCTGCTTGCCGCCAACTTCAAGGCCACCGAGCTGCTTCTACACGGGGCGGGCGTGCGCGGGCACGAGGTTCACCACAAGTCGCGCGAGGACACCCCGGTCCAATTCATCGACTGGGCCATCGAGGACGAGAAGCGGATCAAGGAGCGGAATGAGTTCCTCGTGGTCTCGCAGCTGCGCGTCCGCACCGCGAGCGGACATGCCGGGCATGAGGAGCTGCCCGATCTCGTCCTGTTCGTGAACGGCATCCCCGTCGCCGTCGTCGAGTGCAAGAGCCCCGACCTCCAGGACCCGATCGGGCTGGCCATCCGCGATCTGCGGGCGTACACGGGCAATCCGATCGAGTACGACACCAAGGAGCGGGACCAGCAGGCGATGCCGCGCGGCATTCCCGAGCTCTTCAAGACCACGCAGCTGCTCATCGCCGCCTCCGGCGAGACCGCGCACCTGGGAACCATCTCCTCGCGCGAGCGTGACTACGCGCCGTGGCGCAGCGTCGAGCCCGACTACGACCGACCTGCGGACCTGCGGGCCGCCTTGCGTGAAGTAGTCGTAAAACCAAGGCTGTTGGAGGCCGAGGAGGAGCCCTCGGAGCAGCAGCAGCTCATCGCCGCCGTCCTCAAGCCGGTGAATCTGCTCAACATCCTGAGGCATTACGTCTTCGCCCTGCCGGTCAAGCAGAAGAAGCGGGCCGGGGGCAGCGGACGGGCGCCGGCGCGGCACGCCGAGGAGCTGCCGAAGGTCAAGGCCGTCTGCCGGCATCAGCAGTACCGGGCCGTGGAGAAGATCGTCGAGAAACTGCGCACCGGCCGCACACCGCTCTCCCCCGGCGCCACCCACGACGAGCGCGGCGGCGTCATCTGGCACACCCAGGGGTCAGGCAAGAGCCTGACCATGGCCTTTCTGGCCCGCCGACTGCACATGAGCCAGGACCCGGTGCTGAACGCCTTCACCATCCTCGTTGTCACCGATCGCACCCAGCTCCAGGATCAGCTCGCGGCGGCGCTGCGGACCGGGGAGCGGTCGGTGAAGGTGGCCAAGAGCCAGACCGATGTCGAGGGCATGCTGCACGACGGCGGGCGCCATGTCGTGTTCACGACGATTCAGAAGTACGGGATCGCGGGTCTCGGGTCCGGCGGGGACGGCGACGACCGGTCCGATGCCGACGCCTACAACGGCGTACGACGGCGGATCGAGGCCGGTGATGATCCGGCCGAAGCCTCCGATCCCACGGACGGGAGTGTCCCTCGCTTCCCCCTGTGCACGAGATCAGAAAAGGTCCTCGTCCTGGTCGACGAGGCGCACCGCTCGCACACCTCGCTCCTGCACGCCTGCCTGCGCGACGCCGCCCCCAATGCCGTGCGCATCGGCTTCACGGGAACGCCGATCATGCAGGGCAAACTGAACGACACTGAGCGGATCTTCGGGGAGTTCATCGACAAGTACCGGATGGCGGAGGCGGAGGCCGACAAGGTCGTCGTACCGATCCGGTACGAGGGGCGCACCGGCTCCGCCGACGTACGTGACGGGGAGCATCTCGACGCGCGGTTCGAGAATCTGATCGCTTCCCGGACCGAGGAGCAGAAGAAGGCTCTGCGCAAGAAGTACAGCCAGCCCAGCGAGCGCGATGTGGTCGAGTCCGTGACGATGATCCGTGCCAAGGCGAAGGACATGCTGGAGCACTATGTCCAGCATGTCCTCACCGGGGGCTTCAAGGCCCAAGTGGCCGTGGTCAGTCGTCAGTCCGCAGTCGAGTACCGGCACGCGCTGCGAGATGCGAGAGCGGAACTCCTTGAGCGGGTGGCCGAGTTCGCGCCCGAGGGGAAGCTGCCTGAACGGCTGAGGGGTGCCGAGGTCAAGGACTTCCAAGGCGACGACCTGCTTCTGTACTGGGCCTGGAAGTACCAGGCCATCATCCGGCGCATGGAGTTCGTGCCGGTCATCTCGGCGGGTGGCGAGAAGAAGGACGGGCTCTGGCGCGAGTGGACCGACGAGGGGCGGCAAAAGAAGCACATCGAGCGGTTCCTCGACGAGCTGCCCGAGCTGCCCATGGACAATCCGTGGGCGGTCACCCATGTCCCCGAGCCGAATCCGCCGCGGATGGGCATGATCGCCCGGCAGCCATGGAGCACTCCCGCGCCCACGGTCGCCAAGCCCGTGGCGGACGAGGCTCCCGTCACCTTCCTGATCGTGAAGTCCATGCTGCTGACCGGCTTCGACGCTCCGGGCGAGCAAGTCCTGTACCTGGACCGCCCGATCCGGGACGCCGAACTGCTCCAGGCAGTCGCCCGTGTCAACCGTCCTGCGCCGGGCAAGGAAGGTGGCCTGGTCGTCGACTACTACGGCGTCCTGGCACCGCTCAGCGACGCACTGTCGGGGTACGGGAAGGAGGCGCCCGCCGTACGTGCCAGCCTGCGGGACGTCGAATCGGCCGTGGAGGACACCCGGGGCGCAGCCGGGCGCGTCGACGAGTTCCTGGAGAGCAAGGGCATCACGGATCTGGACACCCGCGGCGGTCGGACCCGCGCCATGCTCACCCTGAGCGATGAGGACGACCGTGCGCTCTTCGACAGGAGGCTCGGCGAGTTCCTCGGCTCGCTGGAACGCGTACTCCCCCACGAGAAGGCCCTCAGATTCGTCGGCGACGCCAGGCGCTGGGCGCTCCTCCAGCAGCGTGTGCGTCGGCACTACCGGGATGCTCCGGGCGGTCGGTTCAGCCTGCGCGGTTACGGACGCAAGGTGCGGGCCCTGATCGCCGAGCATCTGGAGGCCCCGGAGATCACCCAGGTCATCCCGCCCGTCTCGATCCTCTCGCCTGCCTTCGACACCGACGTACGCAGCATCGAGGACCCTCGTGAGGCGGCAGCCGAGATGGAGCACGCTCTCCGCTTCCATCTGGAGGAACGCGTTCGCAGGGAGGACGAGGAGAAGTACAAGCAGCTGTCGAAGGCACTCGAAGAGGTGCTGAAGTCCATCGATGAGCGATGGAAGCTGGATCAACTCGCCAATCTCATCGACAAAGCCCGACAGGAGCAGGACGACGACCCCCTGTTGGCCGGGCTCGGCCCGATGGAACGGCGGGTGCATACCTGGTTGCGAAGCGGTCTCGCCACCTCGGACGCCTTCGACCTACCGGAACCGGAGGAGTTGCTGAGGCTTTCCACCGGGGTGTACGAGGTCGTACGGGATCAGGTGCGCCGAGTCTCCTACCGTGGTGAGTCCCGGCACATGTCGCGCCTGACGTCGCATGTGGTCGAGCGGCTGCGCGAGGACGGGCTGGCGGCGAAGTCAGGGGCCGTCGAAGACGTGCGGGCCGTCGCCCGGCATCTGGTGAGCCTCGTCCAGGAGAACCTTCAGGGGTTCCGGACCGAACGGTAGGCACAATTGCGTCTGTGCCCGACGCCTCGACCACTCTCGTAGACGGACAGCTCCTCAACGTGGGGGAGCTGCCGCTGCGCGTGCGGGTCAGCTCCCATCGCACCCGGCTGGGCCTGACTGTCGAGCGTGACGGCACGATCACGCTTCGGGTGCCCGAGAAGTGCTCTGTCGGGCGCGCGGAGGAATTCGTACGCGCGCACCGGTCCTGGATCGAGGAGAAGTCCCGGGTCCGGGACCGATTCCGTCCGGCACACCCGTCCCGGGCGCTCGTCGACGGGGCTATCTTCCGCTATCTAGGACGCGAATACCGACTCCTTCTGGACGACTCGGGCAGCGGCCCGGTTCGGTTGGCCGCAGGGCGGCTGAGGCTGGACCGGACGCTCGCGGCAGACGGGGCGGCAGGCCGGGACGCGATCATCGAGTGGTACCGGAACGCCGGAATGACCTGGTCCGCAGGGCGGCTGCAACCGTGGGCCGCCCGGATGGCTGTACCCGAACCAGCTGTCAATGTACGAGGCCTGGGACAGCGGTGGGGTGTCTACACACCGGGTGAGGCAGGCACGGAGGGACGGATGTCCCTGCACTGGGCCGTTTTCCAGCTTCCGATACGTCTCGTGGACTACGTGATCGCTCATGAGCTGGCGCACCTGCGGGTTGCCGGGCACGGTCCCGACTACTGGCGTCTGCTGCGTAGGGCGCTCCCTGAGTGTGAGCGGCTGAAAGCGGAACTGGACGACATGGGGCGCAGGGTGTGGCTCGGCGACGGGCCCGAACTCCAGGGCTGAGGCCTGCGGACCCCGCTCCACCGGAGTGATAGTTCGGGGCCTCTCCGTCAGACCTGGCCGTGGCCGTCTGGCCAGGTCTGAGGGAACCGGCCTCCCGGGATCAGACCGGGGACAGGATCCGCGTCGCATAGGGGTGGGCGTGGGTGGGAAAACGCCCCCTACCCCGCCCCACCCGTCAGGTGCCCGAACGCCGCGAGGTTGGCCGTGGACTCGCCCCGCGACACCCTCCACTCGTACTCCCGCCGGATGGCCGACGCGAACCCGAGCTCCAGCAGGGTGTTGAAGGACCCGTCCGCCTCCTCCAGGACGACCCCGAGCAACCGGTCGAGTTCCTCCGCCGTGACGGAGGCGAGCGGGACCTTGCCGGCCAGGTACACGTCCCCGAGCCGGTCGACCGCGTAACTCACCCCGTACAGGCGGAGGTTGCGTTCGAGGAGCCAGCGATGGACGGCCGGCTCGTTCTCGTCGGGGTGGCGCACCACGAACGCGTTCACGGAGAGGGCATGGCGGCCGACCCGCAGCGAGCAGGTGGTGGAGAGTTTGCGCGTGCCCGGCAGGGTCACGACATACGTACCGGGCTCAGGGGACTCCCACGAGAGCTCCGCGTCCTTGAGGGCCGTTTCGATGACCTGCCGCACGTCAGCCATGCCGCGAGCCTACGCGAAGGGCCTTCGCCACGAGCCCCCGCAAAGAGCCCGCGAGCCCCCTGTGCCCAGCCAGCCCCCGCAAGGCCCGCGAGCCCCGCACCCGCTCGCCCCTGCAAAGAACCGGCCCCGCAGAGAGCCGGCCGCCGGCCGGGGCACGCGCGAACCCGGCATGGACGCGAGCCCCCGCCCAGCTCCCCCGGGGCGGGCCTCACCCGTGATGCGACCGGACCCGCCGCCGGTGCTCCTGCATCGCCGCCGTGTACACGTCCGCCGTCGCCGACGCCGCCGTCCCCCAGCCGAACGACTGCGCGTGCCGGGCGGCCGCGCCGCCCATGCGCTGCACCAGCGTGGGGTCCTGGACGAAGCGGCGCAGGGCGGTCGCGTAGTCCTTGGGGTCGTGCCCCTGGACCAGGAACCCCGTCGAGCCGTCCCGTACCGCGACCGGAAGCCCGCCGACCGACGCCGCGACCACCGGCGTGCCGGCCGCCTGCGCCTCTATGGCGACCAGGCCGAACGATTCGCTGTACGAGGGCATGACAAGGACGGACGCCGCCCGGAACCAGTCCGCGAGCCGGTCCTGGCCGACCGGCGGTTTGAACCGTACGACATCGCAAATGCCGAGCCGGGCCGCCAGCTTCTGCAGCCCCTCCGGCTTGGCGAGGCCGCTGCCCGAGGGCCCGCCCACGATCGGCACGATCATCCGCGAGCGCAGGGAGGGGTCGCGTTCCAGGAGTTCCGCCGTGGCGCGCAGCAGGATGTCCGGCGCCTTCAGCGGCTGGATGCGGCCCGCGAAGAGCGGGATGAACGCGTCCCGGGGCAGCCCGAGCCGGTCCCGCGCCGCGGTCCTGCCGTCCGCCGGGCGGAAGCGTTCGAGGTTCACGCCGGGGTGGACGACGGCGACCTTGCCGGGGTCGGCGTCGTAGAAGCGGACGAGTTCGTCGGCCTCCTCGGCGGTGTTGGCGATCAGCCGGTCCGCCGCGTTCACGATCTGGGTCTCGCCGATGACGCGCGCGGCCGGCTCGGGGGTGTCGCCCTCGGCGAGCGCCGCGTTCTTGACCTTGGCCATGGTGTGCATGGCGTGGACGAGGGGCACCCCCCAGCGTTCGGCGGCGAGCCAGCCGACGTGCCCGGAGAGCCAGTAATGGGAGTGGACCAGGTCGTAGTAGCCGGGCCGGTGGTGCGCCCAGGCCTGCATCACCCCGTGCGTGAAGGCACAGAGCTGGGCCGGCAACTCCTCCTTGGCGAGGCCCTCGTACGGCCCCGCGTCTATGTGGCGCACCAGCACGCCGGGCGACATCTCGACGCTCGGCGCGAGGCCGCCCGTGGTGGCCCGGGTGAAGATCTCGACCTCGATGTTGATCGCGGCGAGGCGTTTGGCGAGCTCGACGATGTACACGTTCATGCCGCCCGCGTCGCCCGTTCCCGGCTGGTGCAGCGGGGAGGTGTGGACGCTGAGCATGGCGATCCGGCGCGGCTTGCGGTGACCGCCGGGCAACCGGAGCCTGGGCGGGCCCGCCAGGGTGCCGGTGAACCGGGACACGTACTGGCTCACGTCGAGGCCCTCCTCGGCTCGGGGCACTGCCTTCGGACGCGGAGCGGGCATGCGGGCACGCCCCTCCAAAGCCCCGAACATCGGAACCCGCCCTTTCATTTCCACTTTGCCAAAATGTTGCCGGACCGGTCGGGCGGAGCCCTCGGACATCAGCTCGGACATCGCCACGGACATCCGCACGGGCCTGCGGAAACGTCCGGACGGAACCGTCGATCCACCCGGGCCGATCCGCCGCGCCGTCCGGGCCGAACCGTCGATCCACCCGGGCCGATCCGCCGCACCGTCCGGGCCGATCCGCCGGACCACCCATGCCGAACCGCCGCCTACCCTCGTCCTATGGCTCCACCCCCGTCCGCGAAGCGCCCCGTCGGCACCGTCACCCGCGGCACCACCAACCCGAACCGGCTGCGCCGCATGGACCGCTGGATCGCCGACGCGCACGGGGCCGCGCTGCGCCGCGCGCCCGCGCCGGTCGCCGTCGACCTCGGGTACGGGGCCGCCCCCTGGACCGCGGTGGAGCTGCTCCAGCGCCTGCGTACGGCTGCCCCCGCCGTCTCGGTGGTCGGCATCGAGATCGAGCCGGCCCGGGTCGCCGCCGCCAAGCCGTACGAGCGCGAGGGGCTCACGTTCCGCCACGGCGGCTTCGAGGTGCCGCTGGCCGAGCCGCCGATGCTGATCCGCGCGGCGAACGTGCTGCGCCAGTACGACGAGGCCGAGGTGGCCGCCGTCTGGGCCCGGCTGTGCGCGCGGCTTGCGCCGGGCGGGCTGCTCGTCGAGGGCACCTGCGACGAGATCGGCCGCCGCCATGTGTGGGTCGCGCTGGACCGCTCGGGCCCGCGTACGGTGACCTTCGCGACCCGGCTCGGCTCCCTGGACCGACCCTCCGACCTGGCCGAACGGCTGCCGAAGGCGCTGATCCACCGCAATGTGCCGGGCGAGCCGGTGCACGCCTTCCTGCGTGACTTCGACCGGGCGTGGGCGGCGGCCGCCCCGTACGCCTCGCTGGGCGCGCGGCAGCGGTGGATCAAGTCCGTACGGGAACTGTCGGCCGACTGGCCGGTCGTGGACGGCGTACGGCGCTGGCGACAGGGCGAGGTGACGGTCAACTGGGCTGCCCTGGCGCCCAGTTGAGCCCGGACCCGGTGACCCGGGGCAGGCGCACCCTGATCCGGCCCAGATGTCGCCCGGGCCAATTCGAGGCGTTGTTCGCGTCGTCGTACGAGTGAACTCCGTGACCGGTGGAACGCGTGGAGCTCGGCGTTCGTCACACGGGAGGGAACGCACAGAAGAACGTACAGAAGGACGCACGGAGGAATGCGCGGAAGAACGCGCAGGGGGATGTGCCCCGGTCGGTGCCCTTGTGCCTCTGTCGTTTTGGCGGAGGCCGTGGCAGCATCGCGGGCAGTGTGATGTTACTGACGGTAAATCACATGCCGTTTCATCCGGGTTCCGGTGGTCCGGTGTTCCCGTGTTCCGGTGTGGGGCCGGGGCTGGCTGGAGGGGGAGTTCATAGTGCCGAAGAAGCGCCGTTTGGCGGCCGCGATCGCCTTGGTGTGCGCCTTGACCGCGTTGGCGGCCCCGGGCACGGCGTTCGCCGACCCGGCGCCGACGCCGTCGACCACGGCGCCGGCCCTGCCCGGGACGCTGGAAGAAGTGGGCAAGCAGATCGACGACCTGTACCGGCAGGCGGCCGCGGCCACCGACGCGTACAACCTCGCCGAGGAGCAGACCAAGCAGCAGTCCGCGCAGATCGTGGCCCTGGCCCAGGAGATAGTGAAGGGCCAGGAAAAGATCAAGCGCCTGAAGGACCAGGCGGGCGCCACCGCGCGGATGCAGTACCGCAACGGCGGGCTGCCGCCCGGCGCGCAGATGATGCTCAGCGGTGACCCCGAGACGTTCCTCAACGGGGCCGACGCACTGCGCCAGGGCCAGCAGGCCGCCCAGGGTGTGCTCGGCGAACTGAACCGTACGCAGGCCGACTTGGCGGCGTACAGCAAGGACGCCACCGCCCAGTGGAAGAACCTGGAGGCCAACCGGGTCAAGAAGGAAGCCGCGAAGAAGGACATCACCGCGAAGATCGCGGCGGCCGAGAAGCTCCAGTCCCAGCTCAAGGAGCAGGAGCGCGAGCGCCTGGCCGAGCTGGAGCGGAAGAAGGAGTTCGACTCTCAGACGGCCTGGCTGAGCACGGGGATACTGAAGGAGATCAGCAGCAGCGCGAGCGACCAGGGCAAGAAGGCCGTGAAGTTCGCCACCGACCAGATCGGCAAGCGGTACGTCTGGGGCGCCGCGGGCCCCGACACCTTCGACTGCTCGGGCCTGACCTCCCAGGCCTGGATCGCGGCCGGGCGCGGCATACCGCGCACCTCGCAGGAGCAGTGGGCCCAGCTGCCGCACGTCGCGCTCAAGGACATGCGCCCCGGCGACCTCATCATCTACTTCGCCGACGCCACCCATGTCGGGATGTACATCGGCGACGGCGCGATCGTCCACGCCCCCCGGCCCGGCCGGAACGTGACGATCACGGGAGCGGGCACGATGCCGATCCTCGGCGTCGTACGCCCGGACAAGTAGGACACAGGCGGTCGCCCAACCGGTCACACCCTGTCCGGCCGGGCAGCCCCGGGGCGGCCGGGAGGGCAGCTGCTTACTGGCGGTACGGGCAGTCCGCAACTTCCTGGGGGCCGGACAAATAAGGCATGAGGCATATGCCAACCGGCCTCCGGCGATCAACCGCCCAACGCCATTCCGCCACGCCCGTGGATGACGCTAGGGTCCCGGCTGGTGGGGCGCCGACCGGCGCACCTCCGCGCCCTCGGGGGGAGGGAAGGATTCCGGAACCGACGATGCCCGCATCCCAGCACGTACCCGTACCGCACCAGCGCGCCGCCCCGGAGCCCCAGACGGGCGCCGCCGACGGCCCGCTCAACCTGCTGGTCATCGAGGACGACCCGGCGGGCACGTTCACCGTGCACGAGCTTCTCGACGCGGCGGGCACCCGGGTCCGGATCCGCACCGCCCGCAACCTCACCGAGGCCGAGCGGCTGCTCACCGACGACGTCCACTGCATACTCCTGGACCTGGCGCTGCCCGGCCGCGACCCGGACGACGAGCTCGCGGCCCTGCGCCACCTGCTCCGGCTGGCCCCGCGCCACGCCGTGCTGGCCCTCACCCCGTCCACCCACGCGGAACGGGCGGCGGAGGCGGTCCGGGTCGGCGCGCAGGACTACCTCTTCCGCGACGAGCTGGACGGCAGGCTGCTCAGCCGCGCCATCCGGTACGCGGTGGAGCGCAAGCGCGCGGACACCGCCCAGTACAAGCTGGCCGAGTCGCGGCTGCGCGCCCAGGAGAACGCCCGCCTGGAGCGCGGTCTGCTTCCGACCCCGCTGCTCGAAGGTTCGGACCTGCGCTTCGCGGCCCGCTACCGCCCCGGCCGCTCCCGGGCGCTGCTCGGCGGCGACTTCTACGACACGGTGCGTACGCCGGACGGAACCGTCCACGCGATGATCGGCGACGTCTGCGGACACGGCCCCGACGAGGCGGCCCTCGGGGTCGAACTCCGCATCGCCTGGCGGGCGTTGACGCTGGCGGGCCTGTGCGGCGACGAGCTCCTCTCGACCCTTCAGCAGGTCCTGGAGCACGAGCGCGACAGCGAGGAGATCTTCGCGACGCTGTGCACCGTCGACATCGCGCCGGACGGCCGCAGCGCGGGCCTCTGCCTGGCCGGCCACCCCGCGCCGCTGATCGCCCTCGGCGGCCGGGCCCAACTGCTCCCGTACGAGAACGGCGGCCCGGCGCTCGGCCTGCTGCCGCGCGCCCGCTGGCCGCGCCGACAGGTCGAACTCGGCCGGGAATGGGGCCTGTTGATGTACACCGACGGCCTGATCGAGGGCCGCACCGGCGAGGGCAGCCAGCGGCTCGGTCAGGACGGCATGCTGGAAATGATCAACAGTCAGCTGGCGTCCGGGCTGCGCGGCGAGTCACTGCTCGAAGCGGCGGTGACCCGGGCCCGCGAGCTGAACGGCGGCGAGCTGACGGACGACGTGGCGGTGGTCCTCCTGGAACGCAAACGGGAACGCACAAGCGCGGAGGGCTGAGGACCGGGGACCGGGGCTTCGAAGGCCCCTTCTGGGGGCTCCGGTCCGAGGGCTACCGGTTTTGGGGCTACCGGTCTACGGATTTTGGAGCTACCGGCCGCCGTTGTAGGGCCCGTACGGACCGTCACTGCTGGAGCCGCCGCCGCGGCGACCGCCCCGGCCACCGCCGGAGACCTGCCGGATCGCGGGCCGTACGTCCACCATGAACACGATCGAGGCGACGAGCCCGGCGAGCCGCAGGAACAGCATCGGCACGAACAGGTTCACCACGACCGTGATGCCGAGGATGATCAGCCAGAACGGCTTGGTCTGCTTGTCGGCCGCGCGGTACGCGTCCTCCCGGGCCAGGACGGCGAAGACCAGCGCCACCACGGCGATGACGAGCATCGCGAGAGAGAGCAGCGATGTGAGAAGGCTGAATCCCGTGAGCAACATTGCCGTGCACCGCCTAGGTAAATGCTGATTGAGCGCCGATGAGGATGGAGAGCACCTCGCCGGCCAAGGTACTAGGAGAACGGGGCGGGCCCCCCGAAGGTGCCCGCCCCGTTCCGACCGGCGTGGAGAGAACCACGGCGAGAACTGCTCCGCAACTGCTCCGCAACTACTCCGCCGACTTGGCGGCGGTCTTCTTGGCCGTGGTCTTGCGCGGGGCGGCCTTCTTGGCGGCGGGCTTGTCGGCCGCGTCGGAGTCGGACTCGGCCTTGGCGGGCTCGTCCTGAGCCGAGGCCGGGGAGTCACCCTTGTCGTCGTCCTTGGGCTCGACGGCCGTGGCGATCTCGACGATCTCGTCGGCGGCCTCGCCGCGCCACTGCTTGACGACGTCCTGGCCGTGCTCGGCGACCGAGTCGTAGCCCTCGCGTGCCTTGACTGCGTACTCGGCGAGGACGCCGACGCCGCGCAGCGCGAGGTCCTGGGCGTTCTCGCCCAGCTTCTTGAGGTCGCCGTCGAGGGCGCCGAGGAAGTCGCTGGCGCGGGTGGTGACGGCGGCCTGAACCTCCTTGACGCGGGCTGCGGCCTTCTCCTGCACGGCCTTGGGGTCGGTGCGGCGCACGGCCTCGATGCGCTCGGGCGCCTCGGCCTGGATCTTCTCGATCAGCGCCGGAACCTTCTTGGCCTGCTGCCCTGCGATGTCCGCCGTGCCGGCGAGGAAGTAGAGGGGGGTGGGGTCGGTGAGGGTCTTGCGCAGGTCATCGGTGATGGCCATGACTGTCCTCCCGGATCAGTGCTCAGTTGCTCGCTTGAGGGTCTTGGGGGTCTTGAGGGTGGTCGGCGGCTCTGTCGGTGTCCGCGTCGGCGTCGAGCCCGTTCTCCTTGCGGAAGGACTCGTAGATCTGGAGCAGAACCTGCTTCTGACGCTCGCTGAGCGAGGGGTCGGCGAGAATGACGCTCCGCGTCCCGGCGGCCTCGGGAGACCGCTCGTCGAGAATCCCGGCCTGCACGTACAGCGTCTCGGCGGAGATCCGCAGCGCCTTGGCGAGCTGCTGCAGAATGTCCGCACTCGGCTTGCGCAGCCCACGCTCGATCTGGCTCAGATACGGATTGGACACCCCGGCGGCATCAGCGAGCTGCCGCAGCGAGAGCTGCGCATTGCGCCGCTGCTCGCGCAGGTACTCCCCGAGATTGCCGACGTTGAGCGATGCCATACCCCGATGGTGCACCAGCCCTGCTAACTATTGCAAGCAGACGCTTGCAATAGTGTGCTGTGCCACGCTGCGGTCGGGTAGCGCTTCAGCCGGCGAATGAGCGCTTCCCAGCGTTGTTCAGTTGGCGTTGTTCAGTTGGCGTTGTTCAGTTGGCGTTGTTCAGTTGGCGTTGTTCAGTTGGCGTTGTTCAGTTGGCGTTGTTCAGTT
>NZ_JBSFIE010000032.1:0-55763 GCF_053597395.1 Streptomyces sp. NPDC001415 | reverse complement strand
TGGCGTTGTTCAGTTGGCGTTGTTCAGTTGGCGTTGTTCAGTTGGCGTTGTTCAGTTGGCGTTGTTCAGTTGGCGTTGTTCAGTTGGCGTTGTTCAGCTGACGTCGCTCAGTTGACGTTGTTCAGCTGACGTCGCTCAGTTGGCGAGTTGGTTCGCGGAAACCAGCCATCGCCAGCGCCGCCGCTCCGTGACAAGGGTGCCGGCGGCCAGCACGGTCACGGGGACCGCCGCCCAGGCGGGCCAGGCCAGCCATGAGGAGATCACGGCTGCGGCGAGTTGGAGCAGCACCAGCAGGATCGTGGCCCAGCCCGGCACCGCGATGATCACGTTGGCCTTGTCCCCCCGGGTGGAGAACAACGTCGGAAGGCCGATCAGGGCCACTACGGACACGGCGGCAAGCGGCCATGAGTGGCCGGCCAGGGCCCAGGGGGTGGCCACCCACGCGACGAGCTCCGTCGCGAAGCGGAGGGCGGACGCGGCGCGATCGTCCGGCCGTCCCGAGGTCGTTTCTCCACCAGCAGCGTCGGTCACCTGCGGACGATCTCACGGCGCACGGCCGACTGCCAGGGGTTTGGGGCGCGGCAGAGACCGTAGAGGCTGTCGTCCTCTCGCGGGCGATGAATCCGGATGAATCCACATGACGTCGCACGTGGTGTCGGCCTAGCGTTCCGGCCATGACCACACCAGACGTCTGCACTGACGATGAGGCCGGCGTGACCATCCGCTGCCAGGACAACGCGGCCGTCGGCGTGACGTTCTGCGACCGGTTCAGCTTCGACGCCGACTCTGTGCACTATGCCGTTGAGCTGCGGGCCCCGGGCCTGACTGCTCGCGTCGACGAGGTTGTCGCCTGGATCTGGGACCGCGATCTCACCGTCTTCCTGGAAGAGCTCGCCGCCGACTACCGGGGCTGGGACGGCGAACGGAGCTGGCAGACCAACGACCGAGACCTGACGGTGTCGGCGGTCTTCCGGTCCGGCGGCTACGTCGGGCTGACCTGGACCTTGCGGCCGTGGCCTCAGGCCGCCGGCGGCTGGGGCGCCTCGGTGACCACCTGGCTGGAGGCCGGCGAGCAGATGGCTTCCCTGGCGGCCGATGTCCGCGCCTTCCTCGCCAAGGAGGATCGGTGACGTCCGGCGTGCGCATCAGCTGGACGCTGGTGGGGTCCGGGTGGGCCGGGTGCACTCTTGAAGATCGCCAGGCGAAGGTCGAGCTCATCGCGTCCTACATCACCAGCGCGCCCGAGGATCTCCTGACGGCCATGGCCCGGCTCGTCGCGGGCGAGACGGAGACCCGGGCCCAGTTCGAGGCCGAGCCGACCGCCTACCGGTGGATCTTCCACCGCGAAGGCGCGGACACCTGGACCCGCGTGCTGGAACTGCGTCATGGCAGCGATCACGACAACAAGGGAACCGAGATCTGGTCCAGCCGACTCGGCGTCGACCAGCTCGCCCGCACCGTGATCCGCTGCTTCGACGAGGTCGCGCAGACCTATGGCGAGAGCGGCTATCGAGGCAAGTGGGGCGAACACTTCCCCCGGGCCGAACTCGAAGCCCTCAGGCACCTCTGGCACGCCCAGCATCGCGGCGATGACACATAGCGATCCCGGCGGTATCTACGGCGGAGCCTGGCAAGGGCCGCTGTGAACGTGCGGTACCGGCCGCTCGCGGCCGGGTGAGCGCGAACGGCCGGGCAAGTGCGAACGGCCGGGTGAGCGCGAACGGCCAGGTGAGTGCGAACCGCCTGGTAGGCACTCACTGCCGGGTCGGCGCGGGCGGCCGGCTGGGCGCGAACCGCCCGGACCAGTCCCTCAGTTCGTGATCGTCACGCAGGGCAGCCCCACGCTCTCCCCGCCGCGGAAGCCCTCCGCGCACAGACGGGTGCCTGCGGGGAAATGGCGCTGCGGGTAGGCCTGGTCCCGGTAGGTCCGGAACTTGGCCACGTCCTCCACCTTCGTGTTGGCGCTCCAGCCGTTCGTCGTCCACACCCGGGCGCTGATCGTGTGCGGCTGGTTCGTGTTGATCACCGACACCTCCACCCTGCCCAGGTAGTCGCCGCTGTCGTACGTCTCGATGCAGACCGCGTTGTTGCACCACTTGCCTTCCGCCGCCGCCGGCGGCCCCGCCGCGATGACACAGCTCAGCGCCGCGGCCGCCACCCCGATTCCCGAGGCGAGCTTCTTGGTGATGGAGTGCATGTGGCCTCACTTGGTTTCATCCCGGCCCGCGCAGAAAGGGCCTGATCCACGGGGGCTGTTCGGGCCCCCCGCAGACCAACGCCGGGGGTTGATCGCCAGTTACGCCGCTTCGCACTCCTTCCGCGCCAGGAGGGAAGCCTGGGGCACCCGCTCCGTACCCTCCGGCTCCCGCCGTACCCGCGCCGTCACCGTGAAGCCCGCCTCCGTCAGGAGGGTCGCGATGTGGTCCGGGGACAGCCGGTTGAAGTCCAGCGCCACCTCCTTGCCGAACGGGTTCGCCAAGTGCAGCGGCTCCTCGCCCACTTGGAAGGCGACGAGCAGATGGCCTCCGGGGGCCAGCACCCGGTGGAACTCCGCGATCACCTCCGGCAGCCGCTCCCTCGGCGTGTGGATGAGCGAGTACCAGGCCACCACCCCGGCCAGCGTCCCGTCCGCCGCGTCGATGTCTGTCAGCGAGCCCACCTCGAAGCGCACCCCGGGGTGCTCCGCGCGGGCCAGCTCCACCATCCGCGGCGACAGGTCGAGACCGGACACCGCGAGGCCGAGCCCGTGCAGATGGGCCGTCACCCGGCCCGGGCCGCTCCCCAGGTCCGCGACCGGTCCGCCACCCGCCGCGAGGACGAGTTCCGCGAACGCGCCCAGGACCGCCCGGTCCAGCGGCCTGTCCTCAAGCACGGTGCGGAAGAGGTCCGCGTACTCGGTCGCGATGGCGTCGTAGAAGGTGCGTGTCGTGTGCAGATGGGGAGCGTGCAGGTCAGGTGCATGCGGGTGGGGTGCGTGCAGGTCAGGTGCATGCGGGTGGGGTGCGGGCAACTCGCCCCCGGCGGCAGTCTCTTGCGTGGTCATGGGCGTCGAGCCTAGGACCTGTCACTGACACCGGGCCCAGCACCGTTGACACCGCACGTTGGAACGTCCTTGACCTCAAGCCCTGTTGAGGTTGAAGACTCGCCGTACGAACCGCGCACCGGCGCGGCCAACGGCGGGAGCAGTGATCGTCATGCGTGTTGCACAGGTCAGGGAGTTCGGCGGGCCCGAGGTGCTGGGCACCGTCGAGGCGCCGGATCCGGTCGCCGGGCCCGGCGAGGTCCTCGTGGCCGTCGACCACATCGACACCCTCTTCGTACAGACCCAGATCCGCGCGGGATCCTTCGGCGAGTTCTTCGACGTCAAGCCCCCTTACGTGCCCGGCGGCGGCGCCTCCGGCACGGTCACCGCCACCGGCCCCGGCGTGGACCCTGCCTGGGTGGGCCGCCGGGTGGCCGCGGCCGGCCAGGCCGACAGTTACGCCGAGCTCATGGCGGTCCCCGCCGCCCGCCTCTCCCCCGTCCCGGGCGGCGTCGGCCTGCGTGAGGCGGCCGCCCTCGTCCACGACGGGGTGACCGCCCTCGCCCTCCTGGAGAACACCGCGCTCAAGCCGGGCGAGACCGTCCTGATCACCGGCGCCTCCGGCGGCATGGGCACCCTGCTCGTCCAGCTCGCCCACGGGCTCGGCGCCAAGGTGGTGGGCGTGGCGCGCGGGCCAGAAAAGACCGCGCTGGTACGGGAGTTGGGCGCCGATGAGGCTGTCGACGCCTCGGACTCCGGCTGGGGGCGGCGCGCCCGCGTCGCACTCGGCGAGGGCGGCGCGGATCTCGTACTGGACGGCGTCGGCGGCCGACTCGGCCTCGCCGCCTTCCCGTTGACCGCCGACGGCGGACGCTTCTCCGCACACGGCGCCCCCTCCGGCACGGGCTTCGCCGCCGTCGACCCGGACGAGGCCCGGCGGCGCGGCATCACCCTGCTCGGCATCGGCGACGTACAGCTGACGCCCGAGCGGCGCACCGCGCTCCTCGACCGGGTGCTCGCGGAGGCGGCGGCCGGACGGCTGCGGTCGGTCATCGGCGAGGTGTTCCCACTGGAGCGCGCCGCCGACGCGCACACGGCGATCGAGGGGCGGACCTTGGTGGGAAAGGTGCTGCTCAGCACCCACTAACCCCCGCAGGACGCCGCCCAGCTTGCCGTCGGCCTCCCGCAAGAGCCCCGCCCGCAGCACCCCCGGCATGCCACCGATCCCCCACGGGGGTGGGGGTCGGAGCATGCCGGAGTCAGGGCACGGGGGCATCCCCGGGGCGGAACACGGGGCCGTTCCGGCGTCAGAACATGTCCGGGCACCACGGCCGCCGCGCCGTGCGGAACAGTTCGTCCGTGCGTGCCGCGGCCCCCGCCCGCTCCTCCGCGACCCGGCCGAGCGCGAGCAGCCGCGTCGCCGACTCGTCGCCCAGATACAGGGACGCCAACTCCCTTACGTCCAGCGTCAGTTCGGCCGTACGCGTGGTCGGAGTGCAGTGCGCACCCGTCCCGCTCGTCTCCAGGAGGAAGCGGCCCGACGCCACGCCCGCGGCGTCCTCGACCTCCAGGACGAGGGTGCCCTCGGTGGCGTACGTGCGCGCCTCCAGGACGCGTACGACATCGAGCAGGCGCAGCCACAGGAAGTCGGAGTGGGTCACGACCGCGGCCGCGCGCGGGTTCGGCAGGTACAGGGGCAGCAGGTCGTCGGGGGCGCGGTAGCCGGTGCGTACCTTGCGGATCCAGTCGATCGAGCACAGGTAGTGCCACAGGGCGCGGTCGGCTTCGGGGGTCAGGCCGATCAGGCCCTGCACCGTCGCCGTGTTCTCGGGGAGTTTGGCGTCGCTCCACCGCTCGTCGGCCGTGTACGCGGCGATGCCGGCCGGTTCTCCCTGGGCCGTGCGGTACACGGCGAAGAAGGGCTCGATCCAGGGGCCGTCGCGGCGGGCCGCGCCGGTGGCCACCTCCCACCAGCGCCGGTCGCGGCTGACCGCGCCGGGCTGCGCCGCCCGGAACCGCTCGAAGACCTCGGGGCCCACCTTGGCCATCTCGGCCGGGTCCACCAGGTCGACGCGGCCGCCGTCGGCCGGGCCCGACCAGCGCGGGTCGAGGCCGGTGCGGCCCGTGTCGATCTCCCACTCGGCGAGCCAGGTGGCCGGGGCGTACCCGTAGCGGCCGTAGATCGCGTACTCGGCGGCGATCAGCGTGGACGCCACCTCGCCGCGCTCCCGGGCCGCCGACAGCTCGGTGGCCATCATGCGGGTCAGCAGCCCGCGCCTGCGGTGCGTGGGCGAGACGGTGACGCCGCTGACCGCGGTCACGGGCAGCGCGGCGCCGCCGACCGTCGTCAGCTCCTGCGCGAACGACCGGAACGTAGCCACGCACCGGCCGCCGTCGAAGGCACCCTGGATCCGGCTCAGATCACTGTTGGCCCGCAGGCCCCGCGCGTACTCCTCGCTCACCACCGGCGGCCGCAGGAACCCCCCGTTGACCGCCTTGATCCAGTCGGTGAACTCGGCGTCGGCGACGGTACGGACCTCGATGGCGTCCTGGGCGGGGGTATTCATACAGGCCAAGCTAGGTCGGTACGGGTCAGAATGTCGCCCGAATTTCACCGACCTCGGCGGCCCCGCCGAACAGCGGCGCACGGCCGATCCGGTCCACCACCGGACCGTCCACGCCCAGGAGTTGGAGGGCGCGGGCCAGGATCGGGCCGAGCGAGCGGATCGCTCCGTCGTCGACCTTGAAGGCGAGCGCGCGGCCGTCGGCGAGGGCCACCGCCTGCACGGCCTCGGCGCCCATCTTCGACAGCGTGCCGGGCACCTCGCGCATCAGCCAGGTGTCGGGCCGCCGGGTGCCGGCCACGTACTCGGGGTGCGCGCGCATCGCCTCGGCGACCCGGCCCTCGACCGAGCCGGGGTCCGCCGTCGCGAAGGTGCGGAAGGCGCGCGCGAGGCCGGTCAGGGTGATCGCCATCAGGGGCGCCCCGCAGCCGTCGGTGCCGACCGAGGCGACCTTCTCGCCCGCGGCCGCCTCGACGGAGTCGTGGACCAGCTGCTGCAGCGGGTGCGCCGGGTCGAGGTAGCTCCCCAGGTCCCAGCCGTTCTGCTTGCAGGCCGCGAGCATCGCCGCGTGCTTGCCCGAGCAGTTCATGGTGATCCGCTCGCGGACGCGGCCCGCCGCCAGGTACGTCTCGGCCTCGGTCGGGTCGAGCGGCAGGTCGGGCGGCGTCTGGAGGTCGTCCGGGGTCAGCCCGTGCTCGGCCAGCATCTTGCGTACGAGATCGAGGTGGAAGCCCTCGCCCGAGTGGCTGGCGGCCGCGATCGCCAGGCGCTCGCCGGACAGGTCGAGGCCCGCCCGCAGCACGGCGGCGGCCTGCATCGGCTTGTTGGACGAGCGGGGGAAGACGGGCGCGGCCGGGTCGCCGAGCGCGAACTCGACACTGCCGTCTTCCGCAAGCACCACCAGCGAGCCCCGATGGTGGCCCTCGACGAATCCGGAACGTACGACTTCGGCGAGGACCGGGGGTATCGGGGACGTCAGGGCGGTCATGGCGGTGCGGCCTTCCGGGCAGGTGACCTGCCCCGGAGGGTCGCTTCCGATGCGGGCGGGTCAGGTGAGCAGATCGTCTACTTGTGCTTCACCATCACGGTACCTGCGGGCGATCTCGGCACTGCAATCGTCGGCGGTGCGCTGGAGCTGCTGACGGCGCCGCGAGACCTGCTGCTCGTAGCGGATCAGCCGTCCGGTCGCGGTGTGCAGCTCCTCGTCCGTGCGGGCGGCCAGGTCGGACAGCTCGACCTCGGCGTCCATCTCGGCGGCGAGGAGGCGGTACTCCTCGCTGCGCGGCGCGGACAGCGTGACGTGGCGGGCGGAGGCGCGGTGCGAGGACGGCGCGTCCGTGAGGATCTCGGCGAGCCGCTCCACCACCGGCGCCTGCGGCCCGGTACGCCGGGCCAGCTCGGCCCGCAGGATGTCGATCCTGCCGTGCAGCAGCCGCCGCACATAGCTGAGGTCGGCCTCGTCGCGCTGCGACTGCCGGCGCAGGGTGCGCAGCTCGGCGAGCCGGAGCGCGGCCAGGTCGTGGTCGCGCTGGGGCGGCAGGTGGCCGGCCCGCTGCACCGGAGGTCGCACGGCGGCACGCGGGTTGGTCCGGCTCAGCGATACGGGACCGGGCGACTGCCCGGCGCCTGATGTGCTCATGGGTCTTTCCGTCCCCTCGACCGGTGCTCGGGTTTCCCCGGCCCCGAGGGCCGAGGTGTGCACCGCCTGTACGCATCGTGCCACTCCGGGTACGGCACGTGCAGGTGCACTGCACCCGTTCAGCCGCTCGGAAATCGGAGCGACCGGTGGCATAGGTTGGGGCGCATGCGAGCGGTGGTGCAGAGAGTCGACGGCGCGAAGGTCGTCGTGGCCGGTGAGACGGTCGGCGAGATCGCGGGCGAGGGCCTGTGTGTCCTGGTCGGAGTGACCCACGAGGACAATCCGGGCAAGGCGGCGCAGCTCGCCCGCAAGCTGTGGTCGGTTCGCATCCTTGAGGGCGAGAAGTCCTGCTCGGACGTGAATGCGCCCTTGCTGGTGATTTCGCAGTTCACTCTCTACGGGGACGCCCGCAAGGGCCGCCGCCCCACGTGGAACGCGGCCGCCCCCGGCGATGTGGCCGAGCCCCTGGTCGACGAGGTGGTGGCCCAGCTGCGGGCCCTCGGCGCGCACGTGGAGACGGGCCGCTTCGGCGCGGACATGCGGGTGTCCCTCACCAACCACGGCCCGTTCACGGTGCTCGTCGAGGTCTGAGGCCCTCGGGTTCTGCCTGAACCCCGGGCTCTGAGGGCCCTACGGCTCGACCACGACCTCCTGTGCCGCCGCCGTGTTCCCCGCGAGCAGCTCCGCGTCGACCGGGACGTTCCGCTTGATCAGGGCCAGCGCGATCGGGCCCAGCTCGTGGTGGCGGGCCGAGGTCGTGATGAAGCCGAGCTGGCGGCCCTCGGCGCCGTCGGCCGCGAGCCGCACCGGCGTGCCGGACCCGGGAAGCAGCACCTCGCTGCCGTCCAGGTGCAGGAAGACCAGGCGGCGCGGCGGCTTCCCCAGGTTGTGGACACGGGCGACCGTCTCCTGGCCCCGGTAGCAGCCCTTCTGGAGGTGGACGGCCGAGCCGATCCAGCCCACCTCGTGCGGGATCGTACGGTGGTCGGTCTCGAAGCCGAGCCGCGGCCGGTGCGCCTCCACGCGGAGCGCCTCGTACGCCAGGATGCCGACGAGCGGGCCCGCCTCGGCGGCGTACTTCTCCAGGTCGGCGCGCGGCAGGAAGAGATCGCGGCCGTACGCGGTCTCGCGTACGACCACGCCGTCCGGCACCTCGGCGATGGATCCCGCGGGCAGGTGGACGACCGCGAACTCCTCGGTGCGGTCGGCGACTTCGACCCGGTAGAAGAACTTCATCGACTCCAGGTAGGCGATCAGCTCGCCCTCGGTGCCGGGCTCGACGTGGATCCACACGGTCGTGCCGTCGTCGACGAGGTACAGGGCGTGCTCGACGTGCCCGTTCGCGGAGAGGATGAGCGCCTCGGTGGCCTGCCCGGCGGGCAGCTCGCTGACGTGCTGGGTGAGCAGCAGGTGCAGCCAGCTCAGCCGGTCGTCGCCGGTGACGGTGATGACACCGCGGTGCGAGAGATCGACGAGACCGGTGCCGCCGGCGAGCGCGCGCTGCTCGCGGAACAGGTCGCCGTAGTGCGCCGCGACTCCTTCGTCGCGCCCTTCGGCGGGGACGGCGCCGGGCTGGGACAACAGAGGGCTCTTCATGCAGGCAAGCCTACGACCCCGTACTCGCGGCCTTCTTGGCACAGTCGGTGCAGCGCCCGAAGATGGCGAAATGCTTCATGTCCGTCTCGAAGCCGAAGGTGTCCCTGAGCTTCGCGGTGAAGTCACCGGCCACGTCCACATCGGCCTCGATCACCTTGGTGCAGTCGCGGCACACCAGGTGGATGTGGTGGTGGCGGTCGGCCAGGTGGTACGTCGGGGCGCCGTGGCCGAGGTGGGCGTGCGAGACCAGACCCAGCTCCTCCAGGAGCTCAAGGGTCCGGTACACGGTGGAGATGTTCACGCCGCCCGCCGTCTTCCGCACCTGGGTGAGGATGTCGTCGGGCGTCGCGTGTTCGAGTACGTCGACGGCCTCCAGGACGAGCTGTCGCTGGGGGGTCAGCCGGTACCCGCGCCTGCGGAGGTCGCTCTGCCAGTCGGTGGTCACCACGCTCCCAGTGTAGGAGTGATCCAGGCGACACCCGCCGGACGGGAGCGGCCTACTTGAAGAAGGCGATGCCGTCGTCCGGGAGGTCGCCCAGGCCCCGGGCCATCTCCGCGACCTCCTCCGGCGTGACGACCTTCTTCAGGTGCGCCGACATGTACGGGCGGAGCTCGACCTCGGGGGTCGCCTTCTCGCCGACCCACATCAGGTCGCTCTTGACGTAGCCGTAGAGCCGCTTGCCACCGGTGTACGGGCCGGAGGCGGCGGTGCGCGCCACGGCGTCCGTCACGAGGTCGATCTGAGGCTTCTGGTGGGCGAGCTCGCCGTACCAGATCTCGACGATGCCCTGGTCGCGGACCATGACGGCCTCGACCTTGCGGTCCTTGTCGATGCGCCAGTAGCCCGACTCGGACTCCAGCGGCTTCACCTTGTTGCCCTCGGCGTCCAGGATCCAGGAGTGCGAGGTGTACTCCAGGAAGTCACGGCCGTCGTGGGAGAAGGTCACGGACTGCCCGAAGTTCGCCTTCTCGGCACCGGGGAAGTCGGTGACGCCGGCGCCCTCCCACGTACCGAGGAGGAAGACCAGGGGGACCAGGTCGGGGTGGAGGTCGGACGGAATCTCGATCATGAGGCTGCGATCTCTTCGTTGCGGGGGGTTTAGCGCTGGCCCTGGTACAGCTTCTTCACGGTCAGCCCGGCGAAGGCGAGGACGCCGACGCAGACCAGGACAAGGAGGGTGGAGAAAACAGCCTCAAGCACGGGGGGCTCCTCGCATGAGCGGGTGTAGGGGCGGTCAGGGCCGCCCCCCAGCCTAATGGGTGGGAGCCCGGCCCTCTCTGTGAGGTACGCCGCCGGTGGCGGTGGCCTCCAGGC
This sequence comes from Streptomyces sp. NPDC001415, assembly GCF_053597395.1. Classification (NCBI taxonomy): domain Bacteria; kingdom Bacillati; phylum Actinomycetota; class Actinomycetes; order Kitasatosporales; family Streptomycetaceae; genus Streptomyces; species Streptomyces sp. NPDC001415. The sequence continues at coordinate 45,627 of NZ_JBSFIE010000032.1, read as the reverse complement.
GTACGGCGTACGGCGTCCCGGACCCCGATGCCACCTCGGCGAGCCGCGCGCCGCTCGGGGTGGATGTGAACCACATCGCGAACTCACGCACAGGCATGGGCAGTTGGGACATATTCCGATCCAGGGAAGTTGCCGACTTCCTGCCCTCACGCTCCCGGGTCGTGCGTAGCGTTGAACATCGACGATGCCGCGACCTTCACCCGCTGTACGCGTACGGGTGCGAGCTGTACGCGCGCGAGCCGTGACCGGTCATGGTGCGAGGGCAATGGGGTGAGCATGAGCGAAGAGGCTGAAACGCAAGAGCCGGAGACGGGCACGGAGACGGAGGAGGGGGGCGAGTCGGGTTCGGGCGTAGCGCACATCTTCGGGCGGCAGATGAAGCGGTTCCGGGTGCGGGCGGGCATGGATCGCGCCCAGCTCGGCTCCCGCACCGGGTACTCGGCGTCGACCATCGCCTCGTACGAACAGGGCAGGCGCATTCCGTCGGGGAAGTGCATCACGCAGCTCGACGAGGTGCTGGGCGCGCATGGGGTGCTGACCGAGTTCATCGAGGAAATGGAGAGGGCGCAGTTTCCGGCGTTCTTCCAGGATGCGGCGGGCTTGGAGAAGAAGGCGGTCGAGCTGCATGTTTACGACACGCATGTGCTGAGCGGTCTGCTGCAGACCGAGGACTGCGCACGAGCAGTGTTCACCATGCGGCGTCCGTTGCTGGACGAGGAGACGATCGAGCAGCGAGTGGCGGCCCGCATGGCGCGGCAAGAAATCTTCGCTCGTACTCCCTCGCCCACGATCAGCTTCGTGCTTGAGGAGGCGGTCCTCCGCAAGCCTCTGGGTGGACGTGCCGTCTGGCGCGGGCAGTTGGAGCAGATCCTGCTCCGTGGCCACCAGCGCAACGTGCAAATCCAGGTCATGCCCAACGACAGGGAGGACCACGCGGGACTCTCAGGCCCATTCATCTTGATCGAGACGAGCAAAGAGCGCAGGATCGCCTACGTGGAGGCGTACAAGCACAGTCGTCTCTACACGGATCGGCCAACGGTCAGAGAGCTGGAGGAGCAGTACGGCATCCTCCGGGCGCAGGCCCTGACTCCGCGCGAGTCGCTGGAATTCGTCGAGAAGCTGCGGGGAGAGACATGAACACCGAAGCGCCGTCCAAGCTGGCTTGGTTCAAGTCCAGCTACAGCAGCGGCGAAGGAGGCGCATGCGTCGAGGTCGCCCTCACCTGGCGCAAGTCGAGCTACAGCAGCGGCGACGGAGGCGAATGCGTAGAGATAGCCACCTGCCCCTCCATCATCCACATCCGGGACTCCAAACAGGCTCCCGACATCGCCCCCACCCTCGCGGTGCCTGCCGCCGCCTGGGAGGCGTTCCTCGGGTTTGCCATCCGTGTGTGAGGTGTACACGCCTGCATCCGCAGAGAGTTGACGAAGAACTAAGAGGTCGCGCAGATAGGCGCGATGGGGCACCTGATCACGGGGTTGCGGCGCTGCGGATTACAGTTCGACCCATGCCGAACAACAAGCTCGTGATCAAGGTGACCGCCGGTGCCGACGCACCCGAGCGGTGTTCGCAGGCCTTTACCGTCGCGGCGGTGGCGGCGGCCAGCGGGGTGGAGGTCTCGCTGTGGCTGACGGGCGAATCGTCCTGGTTCGCACTGCCGGGCCGGGCCGCGGAGTTCTCACTCCCGCATGCCGCGCCGCTGCCCGACCTCATCGAGTCGATCCAGGGCGCGGGCGGGCGGATCACCCTGTGCACGCAGTGCGCGACCCGGCGGGACATCACGGAGAAGGACGTCCTGGAGGGCGTGCGGATCGCGGGCGCGCAGGTCTTCGTGCAGGAGATCATGGGGGACGACGTACAGGCCCTCGTGTACTGACCGGGGCCAACCGGGGCAGCTCACTGGCGGGGCTTCTTGCCGTCCAGCTCGTCCCACCACTCGTCCGACTTCGGGTCGCCGGAGGGGTCGTCCCACCAGCGGTCGTCGGGGCCGCGCCGGTTGGCGACCATGGCGGCGATGGGCGGGATGACCATGGCGACCACGCACATCCCCACCGCCACCGGGATCGACCACAGGCGCACGAAACCCCAGGCGGACACGAAGAGCAGGATGCAGCCGCCCATCATCCAGAAATAGCCGCGCCGGCGCCGGGCCAACATGAATCCAGCGTACGACCGCGAGGCCCGGCCGGAAACGGCACGCGGGCGGACGGCACGAAGGGCCGCACCCCATTCCAAGGCGTCCAACCCCCGGGGTGCGGCCCTCCGGCCGGTACTGCGGTGTGCCGTCGGTCAGACGGCGATGGCGACCTCGGCGAGGCCACCGGTCTGGGCGACGACCGTACGGTCCGCGCTGCCGCCCGGCACCAGGGCGCGCACGGTCCACGTGCCCTCGGCCGCGTAGAAGCGGAACTGTCCGGTGGCCGAGGTCGGGACCTCGGCGGTGAACTCGCCGGTCGAGTCGAGCAGGCGCACGTAACCGGTGACGGGCTCGCCGTCGCGGGTCACCTGGCCCTGGATGGTGGTCTCACCGGGCTTGATCGTCGAGGCGTCGGGGCCGCCGGCCTTCGCTCCACACATGGGTTCTTCCTTACGGTCTACGGTCTGGGGGCTGAGCGGGCTGTGCGGGGTTCTACTTGTTGGCGCCGAGCTCGATCGGCACGCCGACGAGGGAGCCGTACTCGGTCCACGAGCCGTCGTAGTTCTTGACGTTGGTCTGGCCGAGCAGCTCGTGGAGCACGAACCAGGTCAGGGCCGAGCGCTCACCGATGCGGCAGTACGCGATGGTGTCCTTCGCGAGGTCGACCTGCTCGGCCTCGTACAGGGCCTTGAGCTCGTCGTCCGACTTGAAGGTGCCGTCGTCGTTGGCGTTCTTCGACCACGGGATGTTGCGGGCGGACGGGACGTGGCCCGGGCGCTGCGACTGCTCCTGCGGAAGGTGGGCCGGGGCGAGCAGCTTGCCGGAGAACTCGTCGGGCGAGCGCACGTCGACGAGGTTCTTGGTGCCGATCGCGTTCACGACGTCGTCGCGGAAGGCGCGGATCGAGGCGTCCTGCGGCTTGGCCTTGTACTGGGTGGCCGGGCGGCTGGGGACCTGGTCGCCGTCCACGAGGTCGCGGGAGTCGAGCTCCCACTTCTTGCGGCCGCCGTCGAGGAGCTTGACGTCCTGGTGGCCGTAGAGCTTGAAGTACCAGAAGGCGTACGAGGCGAACCAGTTGTTGTTGCCTCCGTAGAGGACGACGGTGGTGTCGTTGGCGATCCCCTTGGCCGAGAGGAGGGCCTCGAACCCCTCCTGGTCGATGAAGTCGCGGCGGACCGGGTCCTGGAGGTCCTTGGTCCAGTCGATCCGGATCGCGTTCTTGATGTGGTTCTTCTCGTACGCCGAGGTGTCCTCGTCGACCTCGACGATGGCGACCTTCGGGTCCTCGATGTGGGCCTCGACCCAGTCGGCGTCTACCAGGACGTCGCTGCGGCTCATGTTGTGTCTCCTCCGGGGCAGTCTGCGGGGGCGGTACAGGTGTGCGGATACGCGTCTGCGGCGCGCGTACGGCGGCACGGGGGTGGCCCTGATCCGGTCGACCCGATCGCGGTCGCTCACGGCCAAAGGGCCCGGGGAATGCGGGAGTTGAGCGTCCCGCTCAGAAGGGGCGACAGAGCATGGCGGCGACGCGGCACAGGTCTACTGCCCGCCGCTTCGTGAGGTCCGCCTGTCGCTTCATGCGTCCGATCGTAGGGACGCATACCGGGGCGTGTCACCGGTGTGTCGCATGCTGAGACTCGATCATCCACATGCTGATATGAGATTCGCCTCGGGGCACCCCCGCCCCCTCCGGGGTTGCGGATCCCGGAGGCGTTTTCTGCCCTGCGGACAGGGGTGTCTCACGATGCGGGCGGGGGGCGTGCGGGGGCGGAGCCCCGGGCAGCCCCCTCGCGAGGCCGACCCGCGTTCGGCGGGGCCCCGGGTCAGCCGGCGAGGCGGACGTCCGTGCCCTCGCCCGAGAAGCGCAGGCCCGCCTCCGTGGCCGTCACCTTGTTCAGCTTGATGCTCGACGGCATCCCGTCGATCTTCAGGTCGTAGTCGACCGCCTTGCGCAGCCGCTGGTCGAACCCCGGCACCGGCAGCTTCGGCAGGGACTCCGCCCGCAGCTGCACCGACCCCGACCCGTTCAGGCTCACCGTGCTGTACGCCGACACCGTCCGCCCCTGGAGCAGCGTCTTGATGGCGGCCGGCAGCACAACGCCCTGGCCCTCCAGGAGGTCGGTGAGCGGGCCGGTCACCTTGACCTGGCCCTTCGCCGCCCGCTCCGGCCCGGCATAGCCGACCGTCGCCCCCTTGGGCGCCGCCTTCGACAGATCGGCGTACGTGATCTGCGCCGCCCCTTCGGCCCGCCCCGCCACCGCCGACGAGAACGAGCTGTCGATCTTCACCGCGTGCAGCTCGGCCGTCACCTCGGTGACGTTGACCGAGTGGCCACCCGCCGTGGCGGTGACCCCGGACAGCGAGACGTCGACCTCGTCCAGCTCCTTGGCGAGCACCTGGGTCAGGAAGGGGAAGCCCTTGATGTCGACGTCAGGGGTCGAGCTGAGCCGCTGACTGCTCTTGATCTTGTCGGCCGTCTTGGACTCGGCGATGTTGACCGCGATGCGGTCCGCCGCGACGAAGATGCCGCCCAGAACAATCGCGATGATCAAAAGTATTCGCAGTGCTCGCATTGCCTACGTGTCCCCCACCAGTCGGCCTCGACCCTCGATGTCGTCGATCACTTTCGATCGATCCCCGGAAGATCGATACATCGATTACTCATTGATCGATCTTCCGGAATGACGATCGCGAGCCTAGCCCCGGTTCCCTACGCCACGGCCCGCCCAATGAGATACAGCACAGGCACGGCCGCGGTGAGCGGCAGGGCGACGCCCGCCGTCATGTGGACGAACCGGGACGGGTAGTCGTACGAGGCGACCCGCAGGCCGATCAGCGCACAGCCGCCGGCCGCGAGGCCGAGCAGCGCGCCGCTCGCGCCGATGCCGGTCGCACCGCCCACCGCGATGCCCACGCCCGCGGCCGCGAGCAGCGCGACCACCACGGAGGCGGCCGACGGCAGCGGCAGCGCCCGCGCGAGGGCCGCGACGGCCACGGCGGCCGCGCCGACGGACACCGCGTGCGGCGGCGCCGCGAGGTAACCGCCGGCCAGGATCGCGAGCGCCGCCGAGGCGACCGTCGCCATCAGGCCGTACATACGCTCGTCGGGCTCTGCGTGCGAGCGCAGCTGAAGTACGAGCGTGAGCAGCACCCAGACCCCGAGCGTGCCCAGGATCGCGGCGGGCGCGTGCTCACTGCCCAGCGCCAGCAGCGCGACGTCGGCCACGAGGCCGCCCGCGAAGGCGAGCGCGATGCCCTGCCGGGCCGGCCACATCCCGTTCAGCCGGAACCAGCCCGCCGCCGTCACGGCCTGGAGGGCGACGAGCGGTACGGCCAGGGCGTACGGGCCCACGGGCGCCGCCACCGCGAGGAGGAGACCCAGTACGGCGGTGAGCACCGCGGGCTGCATCCCGGGCGCGATGACCGGCGAGCGGCCCTCGGCGCGGGCCCGCTGGGCGTCGGTGATCCGCGCGTTGCCGGCGGTCCTGGGCGAGCTGTACCCCGCCCCCTCGCCGGAAGCGGAGGCGGAAGCAGAGGCCGCATCGGGAACAGGAACGGACACGTGGGTGGGGGCCGCGGCCGGCTCGTACACCGGCGCCGGGGCGGGCCCGGACGTCATCGGCACCTCCGGCGGCAGCGGCACGGACGTCGTCCCCGCACCGTTCTGCGCGCCGTTCTGCGGCGGCAGGTACGCGGTGTCCGCCGCGTACCCCGGCTCCGCCGCACCCTCCTGCCAGGGCTGCCCGGGCGCGGGCTGCGCGTGGCGGCCCCGGCGCGGCGCGGGATCCACCGGCTGCTGCGCGGGCGGGATCGTGGGCTGGTACTGGGTGTCCCAGGTCTGCCCCTCCCAGGTCTGCGTGTACTGCTGCTGATCCTGGTACGGCTCGTACGGGAACGGCGGCTGGGGCTGCACAGGCTGCCCGTACTGGTCGAACTGGTCGTACGGGGGCTGCTGTTGGGGCTGCTGCTGATACGGGTACTGCTCGCTCATGACGTGGGGGTCACCCTCCTGCGAACGGCGGGAGCACCTCGACCGTGCCGCCCTCGGCAAGGCGTACGGTCTCATGGTTCCGCTTCCCGACGGGGTCACCGTCGACAAGGAACGAACACCGCTGAAGTACGCGCGTGAGCTCTCCGGGGTGCCGTTCGCGCACCGCGTCGAGTGCCTCGGCCAGCGTCCCGGCGGCGTACGGTTCCTCGGCGACACCGGCCGCGGACTTCGCCGCGGCCCAGAAGCGGATGGTTCCCGCTGCCATGGTGAGGCTCCTTTCGTCGCCCTCCATGATGGGCTACGCGGCGGGCCGTGCGGCGAGCAGCCAGCCCGCGATCCGCCCGAGCAGCTCCTCGCCGGCCGCGTTCTCGGCGTGCCCCATGCCCGGTTCGAGCCACAACCGCGCAGGTCCGGCGGCCGCCAGCATGCGCGGGTGGTCCACCGGGAAGTACGGGTCGCGGTCGCCGTGCACGATGAGCAGCGGGGTCGGCGCGATCAGCGGGACGGCCTCGACGGGCGAGAGCGGCACCGGGTCCCAGTCCTCGGCGTGGATGCGGGTCGCGAAGCCGAGGCGGCCCACGAGGCGCCCGGCGGGCCGGGTGATGAGCCAGTGCACCCGCCGCATGGGGGCCGTGCCCCGGTAGTACCAGCGGGCGGGTGCGCTGACCGCCGCCACTGCATCCGTGCGCCCCCTCGCGCTCCCCCCGTACGCCGCCGCGTGCCGCAGCACCACGGAGCCGCCCATCGAGAAGCCGACGGTCACCACCCGTTCGTACCCGAGTGATCTCGCCCACTCGACGGCCGCCGCGAGATCGAGCACCTCGCGGTCGCCGACCGTCGAGCGGCCGCCGGACTTTCCGTGCCCGCGGAACGAGAAAGTGATCACGGCCGCGTACTGCGCGAACACGCCCGCGGCCCTTCGTACGGCGGGGCGGTCGGCCGATCCGGTGAACCCGTGCGCGACCACGATCGCGGTGTCGCGGGCGCCCTTCACACAGGGCGCGTAAACCGCCTCGATCCGGACACCGTCAGAGGTACACAGGGTTGCGCGCCGAGGTCCGGGAGTGATCGAGGAAACAGCTGAAGTGTGAAATCGGCCCTCTGCCTCGGCATTCATGTGGGCTATTCTCCTTGGCAGAGGATCCGGGCAACGTAGCCCCCGGGTCCTTTTGTGTTTCCCGGTCGTTGTTACGGACGGGTGAACAAACGCTCACAAAGGGCCTGAGAGTAGGCCCTGAGCGTCAGAACCACAGTACGAAGCAGTGCCGCAACGTCCTCGCAGGGACCGAGGAGGAACCGACGTTATGGGCGAGCGAACCGTGCACGATCCGAAGCGGACTACCTGGGCAGGTGGGGTGCGATGAGCTCTCTGCTGCTCCTGACCAATGCCCTTCAGCCGTCGACGGAGGTGCTCCCCGCCCTCGGCCTGCTTCTGCACAGTGTGCGGGTGGCCCCCGCCGAGGGCCCGGCCCTCGTCGACACCCCTGGTGCCGACGTCATCCTGATCGACGGCCGCCGCGACCTGCCGCACGTGCGGTCGCTGTGCCAGCTCCTCCGCTCGACGGGCCCCGGCTGCCCTCTGATCCTGGTCGTGACCGAGGGCGGTCTGGCCGCCGTCACCGCGGACTGGGGCATCGACGACGTCGTGCTCGACACCGCGGGCCCCGCCGAGGTCGAGGCGCGGCTTCGGCTCGCGACCGGCCGGGCGCAGGCCACCTCGGACGACTCCCCCATGGAAATCCGCAACGGCGACCTCTCGGTCGACGAGGCGACGTACAGCGCGAAGCTGAAGGGGCGGGTCCTGGACCTGACCTTCAAGGAGTTCGAGCTGCTCAAGTACCTCGCCCAGCACCCGGGCCGGGTGTTCACCCGCGCCCAGCTGCTGCAGGAGGTGTGGGGCTACGACTACTTCGGCGGCACCCGTACGGTCGACGTGCACGTACGGAGGCTGCGGGCCAAGCTCGGCCCCGAGCACGAGTCGCTGATCGGCACCGTCCGCAACGTCGGCTACCGCTTCGTGACGCCCGAGAAGCCCGAGCGCACCTCCGAGGACGCCAAGGCGAAGGCGGTCGTGGACGCGGCCACCGCCGAGGCGAAGGAAGCGGCCGCCCGCTCCCACAAGCGGTAGATCGCGTTCCTCGGCGGGGTAACCCGAACGGCAGATCACGCGTGGGGTACGACCTGCGATATGGCCTGCCCAGAGGCGGGTCACCCCGCGTAGACTGCCGCGCGTGGCCAAGGTGACGCGGGACGACGTTGCACGACTTGCGGGTACTTCGACCGCCGTCGTCAGTTACGTCATCAACAACGGACCCCGGCCGGTCGCCCCGGCCACGCGCGAGCGTGTCCTCGCCGCGATCAAGGAGCTGGGGTACCGGCCGGACCGGGTCGCCCAGGCGATGGCGTCGCGGCGTACCGACCTCATAGGCATGATCGTCCCGGATGCGCGTCAGCCGTTCTTCGCGGAGATGGCGCACGCGGTCGAGCAGGCCGCGTCCGAGCGCGGGAAAATGGTCCTGGTCGGCAACTCCGACTACATCGACGACCGCGAGGTCCACTACCTGCGGGCCTTCCTCGGCATGCGGGTCGCCGGGCTGATCCTGGTCAGCCAGGGCCCCAGCGAGCGGGCCGCGGCCGAGATCGACGCCTGGGACGCCCGCGTGGTGCTGCTGCACGAGCGGCCCGAGGCGATCGACGACGTCGCGGTCGTCACGGACGACATCGGCGGCGCCCAGCTCGCCACCCGCCACCTGCTCGAACACGGCCACGAGTACGTCGCCTGCCTGGGCGGGATCGAGTCGACCCCGGCCGTCGGCGACCCGGTGGCCGACCACGTCGAGGGCTGGCGCCGGGCCATGCTGGAGTCCGGCCGCTCCCTCGAAGGCCGCCTCTTCCAGGCCCCGTACAACAGGTACGACGCCTACAAGGTGGCCCTGGAGATCCTCGCCGGGCCCCAGCGGCCGCCGGCCATCTTCTGTGCGACCGACGACCAGGCGATCGGCGTGCTGCGGGCCGCCCGCGAGCTGCGCATCGACGTGCCGGGCGAGCTCGCCGTGGCGGGCTTCGACGACGTCAAGGAGGCGGCCCTGACCGATCCGCCGCTGACCACGATCGCCTCCGACCGGCCCGCGATGGCCCGGGCCGCCGTCGACCTGGTCCTGGACGACGGGCTGCGGGTGGCGGGCTCGCGCCGCGAACGCCTCAAGCAGTTCCCTTCACGGCTCGTCGTACGCCGCTCCTGCGGTTGCGGATAACCCGCCAACTGCCGGGCGCCGGGGCGTCTTTATTTCGGGCAAACACGGTTCTGCCGGGCTTCTTAAGCGGTCCTCAGACTGCTCTCATGAACGCGTCCGATCGTCATAGACATGACCGAGAGCCCCCGCCACAGCGGCGAGTACCCCGAGCAGCAGCCGAACCTCTCTGACGAGTCCTGGCAGCGAGCCAAGGACGACGCCCGGCGAGAGGCCGAGACCTACGCGGCCGCCTATCCGCCGCCGCCCCCGTACCAGCCGGCCACCCCGGTGACCACCGGCCCCGGCACCACGGTGTGGCCCGGAAACGCGGCCGCCCACCCCGAGCCCGGCCCCGCCGGGTTCCACGGGGGCGGTCACGGCGGCGGGACCGCGCACCTCGCCGGTGGCGAGGCAGGCGCCCCCAAGCCCCCGCGCGCCAAGCGTTCGGTCGGGCTCCTCGCCGCCGTCGCCATCATCGCGGCGGCCATAGGCGGCGGCACCGCGAGCCTCGTCGAGCACTACGTCGGCAACGACAACGCCGGTGTCAGCTCGGGTGTCAGCGGCACCAACGCCTCCAACAGCACCAACGGCACGGTCTCCGGCGTCGCCAAGGCCGTCATGCCGAGCATCGTCGAGATCAACGCGACGTCCGGCTCGGGCGAGTCGACCGGCGCGGGCGTGATCATCACCGCCAACGGCGAGATCATCACCAACAACCACGTCATCTCCGGCTCGACCTCGATCAAGGTGAAGCTCAGCAACGGCAAGAGCTACACCGCGAAGGTCGTCGGCACCGACCCCGACAAGGACCTCGCGCTGATCAAGCTGGACGGGGCGAGCGGCCTCAAGCCCGCCCACCTCGGCGACTCCAGCAAGATCGCGGTCGGCGACCAGGTCGTCGCCATCGGCTCCCCCGAGGGCCTCACCGGCACCGTCACCTCCGGCATCGTCTCCGCCCTCAACCGCGATGTCACCGTCGCCAAGGAGCAGGGCAACCAGGGCCAAGGACAGGGCCGGGGGCGCGGCAACGGCGGCTGGCCGTTCGAGTTCGGCGGGCAGCAGTTCAACGGCGACACCGGCTCCTCCAAGACCACGTACAAGGCGCTCCAGACCGACGCCTCGCTCAACCCGGGCAACTCCGGCGGCGCGCTCATCGACATGAACGGCAACATCATCGGCATCAACTCCGCGATGTACTCGCCGAGTTCGAGCGCCGCGAGCGGTTCGTCGGCCGGCAGTGTCGGGCTCGGCTTCGCCATCCCGATCAACACCGTCAAGTCCGACCTCACGAGCCTGCGCGGCGGGGGCAGCGGCGGCAGCGACACCGGCGGCAACAGCAACCAGGGCAGCGACAGCTCCGGCAGCGGCTTCGCCGGCAGCTACTGATCCGGTCCTGATCCGGCACCGATCCGTGCGGGGCAGCGAGCCGCCCCGCACAGCACCGCCCGCATGCGAGGCTGATGTCACCGAGCCGCAAGACGCAGAAGAAGGAACCCGCTCATGAGCCCCGCCGAGGACGACCCGCAGCGCATCCTGATCGTCGACGACGAGCCCGCCGTCCGCGAGGCGCTGCAGCGCAGTCTCGCCTTCGAGGGATACGGCACCGAGGTCGCCGTCGACGGCCTCGACGCCCTCGCGAAGGCGGAGGCGTACCGGCCCGAGCTGATCGTCCTCGACATCCAGATGCCGAGGATGGACGGGCTCACCGCGGCCCGTCGGCTTCGCGCGGCCGGCTCCACCACGCCCATCCTGATGCTGACGGCGCGCGACACGGTCGGCGACCGCGTCACCGGGCTCGACGCGGGCGCCGACGACTACCTGGTCAAGCCCTTCGAACTCGACGAACTCTTCGCCCGCATCCGGGCGTTGCTCCGCCGCAGCTCGTACGCGGTCGACGCGGGGGCGGCCGGGCAGGACGCGGGGAACGTCCTCACCTTCGCGGACCTCAGGATGGACCTCTCCACCCGCGAGGTCACCCGCGGCACCCGGGTGGTGGAGCTGACCCGCACCGAGTTCACCCTCCTGGAGATGTTCCTGGCCCACCCCCGCCAGGTGCTCACCCGCGAGCAGATCCTCAAGGCCGTCTGGGGCTTCGACTTCGAGCCGTCCTCCAACTCCCTCGATGTGTACGTCATGTACCTGCGCCGCAAGACCGAAGCGGGCGGCGAGCCGCGCCTCGTGCACACGGTGCGGGGCGTGGGGTACGCGCTCCGGCCGGGCGGCGCGGAGTGAACGCAGTGCTGCGCCGGTACCGCGCGATGCCGCTGCGGTCCCGGCTCGCGATGCTGGTGGCCGTCGCGGTCGCAGTCGCGGTCGCGGGGCTCGCCGTGGCGTGCTGGTTCTTCACCCGCGGCGTGCTGACCAGCCAGTTGGACGCCCGGCTGAGCGCCGAAAGCCGAAGCAGCGCCAGCACCGACTACGCCTCCCAGCTGATCCAGAACTGCCGCAGTGTGAACCCCCGTCCCATCCTGCTTCCCGGCAACACACCTCTCACCCAGGTCGTGTACGCCGACGGCTCGGTGTGCGCCAACCCGAAGTCCGCCCGACTGCCCGTGCAGCACTCGGACATTCAGGTGGCCAAAGGCTTCCGAAACGACGCCATGCACACCACGACCGACAGCTCGGGTGTGGAACGCCGGGTGTTCACCCAGTACGCCAACGTGCAGAGCGGTCTCGCCCAAGAGCGCATCGCCGTCTCCATCGCGGTGCCGCTGACCGAGGTGACCAAGCCGCTCAACCAGTTGGCGCTGGTGCTGCTCGGCCTCGCCGGAATCGGCGTGATCGCGGCAGGCGCCGCCGGCCTCTGGGTCGCGCGGACCGGGCTGCGGCCCGTGGACAAGCTGACCGGGGCCGTCGAGCACGTGGCCCGCACCGAGGACTTGACCGTCCGCATCCCCGTCGAGGGCGAGGACGAGATCGCGCGCCTGTCCCGCTCGTTCAACGCGATGACCGCCGCCCTCGCCTCCTCCCGGGACCGGCAGGCGCAGCTCATCGCGGACGCCGGGCACGAGCTGCGTACGCCGCTCACCTCACTGCGTACGAACATCGAGCTGCTCGCCCGGAGCGACGAGACCGGGCGGGCCATTCCGCCCGCCGACCGCAAGGCGCTGATGGCGTCGGTGACGGCGCAGATGTCCGAACTGGCCTCGCTCATCGGGGACTTGCAGGAACTGTCGCGCCCGGACGCGGTCCGGGAGGGCCCGCTGGAGGTCGTCGGCCTGCACGACATCACCCGGCTCGCGCTCGACCGGGCGCGGCTGCGCGGCCCCGAGCTGACCATTACGGCGCAGTTGGCGCCCTGGTACGTACGGGCCGAGCCGGCGGCGTTGCAGCGGGCGGTGGTGAACGTCCTGGACAACGCGGTGAAGTTCAGCCCGCCGCGCGGGACGGTCACGGTCGCCCTGGACCGGGGCGTCCTGACCGTCCGCGATCAGGGTCCCGGCATCCCCGCCGAGGACCTCCCGCACGTCTTCGAACGCTTCTGGCGCTCCCCCTCGGCGCGGGCCCTCCCCGGGTCTGGCCTGGGCCTGTCCATCGTGGCCCGCACGGTGCGGCACGCGGGGGGCGAGGTCACCCTGTCCGCGGCCCCGGGAGGCGGCACCCTGGCCACCATCACCCTGCCGGGCGCGCCGACCCCGCCACCGGAGGCCCCGTAGGGTCCACCCCTGGGGCTCCGCCCCAGGCCCCGGATTGCCCCACCCCACCCCTTCCCGAAACCCTCCGGGGGTTGGAAAGGGTGAAGCCAGGTCTTCTGGGGCTCCGCCCCAGACCCCGTATCGCGCCTTAAGGGCGCTCGTCCTCAAACGCCGGACAGGCTGAAATGCACCGGTGCGGGCCGGAACCAACGCTGTTAGGGGCGCGGGGAACTGCGCGACCAGCCCCCACCGGGCCGCAGCCGCAACTCCCGGCACGGAGTGCCGTGATCGCAAGAGGGGCGGCGGGCCGCACAGGCCCCGCCGCCCCTCAGCCCCCCGCAGGGGACTGCTACTTCAACACCGTGATCCGCCCCGACGCCGGCGGAGCCATCGGCGCGGAAGCCGAAGAGTTCGCAGCCAGATACGCGTCGAAGACGTCAAGGTCGGACGCCCCGACCAGCTTGTTCGTGCCGACCAGCGCCGGGAACCCGTCACCCCCGCCCGCGAGGAACTCGTTCATAGCGACGCGGTAGGTCTTCGCCGGGTCGAGCGCGACGCCGTTCAGCTTCACCGTGTCGACCACCACCCGCGCCGCCCCCGACTTCGTCATGTCCAGGGTGTACGTCAGCCCCTTGGACACCTGGAGGATCTTCGGGTCGGCCGCGTTCGGCCCGCTGACCTGCTGCTGGAGCGCGGTGACGAGCTGCGCCCCGGTCAGGTCGACCACGTTCATCATGTTGGTGAACGGCTGCACCGTGAAGGCCTCGCCGTACGTCACGACCCCGTCGCCCTCGCCGCCGGAGGCCTTGTAGACCAGGTCCGACCTGATCCCGCCCGGGTTCATGAGGGCTATCTGCGCACCGCCCTTGTCGGGCGCGGACAGGCCCGCCAGCTGCGCGTCCGCGATGAGGTCGCCCAGCGGCTTCTCGGGGGCCTCGGAGCCGCGGCCGTTGATGTCGGCGGAGATGTAACCCTGCGGCCGGTTGGCGACCGGCGCCGCCAACTTGCCCCAGCGGGCGATGAGTTGGGTCATGTCCGCGGCCTTGGGCTGGTCCCGCCTGACCACGTGGTTCGCGGACTTCGGCGACTTCACCGCCGTACGCACGATGTCGTTGGTGCGCCGGTCGTAGGTGAGCGTCGTGTCGGTGTACAGCTTGCCGAACGAGGCCGCCGAGGTGACCATGCGCGGGTTGCCCGCCGGGTCCGGGACGGTGCAGACGTACGCCTGGTGGGTGTGGCCGGTGATCAGCGCGTCCACCTTGGGCGAGACGCCCTTGGCTATGTCGACGATGGGGCCGGATATGCCGCTGCCGGGCCCCTGGCTGTCGCAGCTGTCGTTGTACGCGTTCGTGGACGGCATGCCGCCCTCGTGGATCAGCGCGACGATGGACTTGACGCCCTGGCGGTCCAGTTCCTTGGCGTACTTGTTGATCGTCTCGATCTCGTCGGCGAACTTGAGACCCTTGACGCCGGACGCGGTGACGACGTTCGGGGTGCCTTCGAGCGTCACGCCGATGAAGCCGATCTTGACGCCGTTCTTCTGCCACACCGTGTACGGCTTGAGGATCGGCTTGCCGGTCTTCTCGCTGGTCACGTTGGCCGCGAGGTAGGGGAAGTCCGCGCCGCGGAACTTCTTGCCCTTCTCGTAGCAGCCCTCGGTGGGGTGGCAGCCGCCGTTCTGCATGCGGGCGAGTTCGGTGGCGCCCTCGTCGAACTCGTGGTTGCCCACGGCCGTGACGTCCAGCTTGAGCTTGTTGAGCGCCTCGATGGTCGGCTCGTCGTGGAAGAGCCCGGACAGCAGCGGGCTCGCCCCGATCATGTCGCCGCCGGCCGCGGTGATCGAGTACGGGTGGCCCTGGCGGGCGGTGCGCAGCGAGGTGGCGAGGTACTCCATCCCGCCGGCCGGCACGGACTTGGTGGTCCCGTCCGCCTGACGCTCTGTCACCGCGCCCGCCGAACCGGCCGGGGGCTCCAGGTTGCCGTGCAGGTCGTTGAAGGACAGCAGTTGTACGTCGACGGTACGGTCCGGCTTCGGGTGGTGCCCGTGTCCGTGCTCGTGCGCGTCGGCGGGCATCGCGGCGACGAGCGCTCCGACGGTGGCAAGTCCGGCGGCCCCCGCCCACATTCGTGTGGCGGCACGCTTCATGTGGGGTTTCGCTGGCATGTTGTTGTTCGAGTCCCCTGTGAGTTTCCGGTGAGGTTTCGGCGCAGCCTAAGGTCAACGCGCGTAGCGCAACAGGGGGTGGCGGGTCACGAGCTGGTTGCCTTTGATCACGTACGGGGCGGAGGACGGTGGGGCCGCTCTCGCGGGGTACGGCCGGGAGGCGAGTCGTACCGTGACCCGGGCCGCTCGCCCTGACGGGGAGCCGCGCACCCGGAGGCGGCCCGGTCCGCGACCCGAACGCGATCAGGTCCGCTCGCGCACCCCGTCCGCGACACCCCCCGCCGTACCCTCGTAGACATGACAGACGCAGCCGCCCCCGCCCCGTCCTCCCGCGAGATCCAGACGCTCGACGAGCTCAGTCACTCCCAGGCGCAGGCCGTCCTCGACCTCATCGCCGACGCCGCCCGCGGCGACGGGCAGCAGGCCGTTTCCGAGCAGGGGCGGCTCCAGTTGCGCGGGGGCCGGCGCGAGGGCGTGCGGCATTTTCTGCTGACCGTGGGCGACACGCTCGTCGGGTACGCCCAGCTGGAGGACACCGACCCCGTCGAGGCGCCCGCCGCCGAACTCGTCGTGCACCCCGCGCACCGCGGCCACGGGCACGGCCGGGCGCTGGGCAGCGCGCTGCTCGGCGCGACCGGCAAGCGGCTGCGGGTGTGGGCGCACGGCGGCCACTCGGCGGCCCGCCACCTCGCGCAGGTCCTGGGCCTGACCCTGTTCCGCGAACTGCGCCAGCTGCGGCGCCCGTTGAGCCCCCTCGACATCGCCGAGCCCGTCTGGCCCGAGGGCGTCACCGTGCGCGCCTTCACGCCGGGCGAGGACGACGCGGCCTGGCTCGCGGTGAACGCGGCGGCCTTCGCGCACCACCCCGAGCAGGGCTCCCTCACCCAGCGCGACCTCGACGACCGCAAGGCCGAGCCGTGGTTCGACCCCAAGGGCTTCTTCCTCGCGGAGCGCGACGGCGAGATCGTCGGGTTCCACTGGACCAAGGTGCACGCCGAGGAGCGGCTCGGCGAGGTGTACGTCGTCGGGATCCGGCCGGACGCCCAGGGCGGCGGCCTCGGCAAGGCGCTGACCGCGACCGGCCTGCGCCACCTGGCGGCCGAGGGCCTGCCCACCGCGATGCTGTACGTCGACGCCGACAACACCGCGGCCGTCACGGTCTACGAGCGCCTCGGCTTCACCACCCACGAGGTGGACCTGATGTACCGCGCGGAGTCCTGAGGGCCTCCCGCCCCCTTGCCCGGACGGGCCGGCCGCCGCATCCTGGTGGCCGCGCCCCGCTGACCGGCCCCCTGGGCGACGCCCGGGGGCCGGGGTTCGCTTGCCCGCACGTCATGTCCTCGTAACCGGCTATTCAGACACGCTTGCGACGCTCGCGTAATGAAGCCGCCGGCGCCCGCCACCCGGAACGGAACAGTTCCGCCCACGAGATCCCCCCGGGCCCTTACTCCCGCCCTCTCCGACGCGCTGGACACCCTCGGTGCGCGGAACAATGGGGACATGAGCCAGCAGCCCAGCGCCGAGGTCCCGCTCCAGCCCGCCCAGCCGTCCGTCGGCTCCATAGCCGCGCACCGGCCGCACACCCTCGCGGCCGCCGTGTCCGACCTGGAGCCGGACATCGACGCCGACCTGGACGCCTACGAGGACGAGAGCGAGGGCGACGAGCTGCCCTCGGGCCGCTTCCTGGACCGCGAACGCAGCTGGCTCGCGTTCAACGAGCGCGTCCTGGAGCTGGCCGAGGACCCGGCGACCCCGCTCCTCGAACGGGCGAACTTCCTGGCGATCTTCGCCTCGAACCTGGACGAGTTCTTCATGGTCCGGGTGGCCGGACTCAAGCGCCGCATCGCCACCGGCGTGGCCACCCGCTCCGCCTCCGGCCTCCAGCCCCGCGAGGTCCTCGACCTGATCTGGACCCGCTCGCGCGAACTCATGGCCCGGCACGCCGCCTGCTACCAGCAGGACGTGGCCCCCGCCCTGGCCGACGAGGGCATCCACCTGATCCGCTGGCCGGAGCTCACCGAGAAGGAACAGGCCCGCCTCTTCACCCTGTTCCGGCAGCAGATCTTCCCGGTCCTGACCCCGCTGGCCGTGGACCCCGCGCACCCCTTCCCGTACATCTCGGGGCTCTCGCTCAACCTCGCCGTGGTGGTGCGCAACCCGGTCTCCGGCCACCGCCACTTCGCACGCGTGAAGGTCCCGCCGCTGCTCTCCCGCTTCCTGGAGGCCTCGCCGCAGCGCTACGTACCCCTTGAGGACGTCATCGCGGCGCACCTGGAGGAGCTGTTCCCCGGCATGGAGGTGCTCGCGCACCACATGTTCCGGGTGACGCGCAACGAGGACCTCGAAGTCGAGGAGGACGACGCCGAGAACCTGCTCCAGGCGCTGGAGAAGGAGCTCATGCGGCGCCGCTTCGGCCCGCCGGTGCGCCTTGAGGTCGAGGAGTCCATCGACCCGTACGTACTCGACCTGCTGGTAAGGGAGTTGAAGATCTCGGACGCCGAGGTCTACCCGCTGCCAGGACCGCTCGACCTGACCGGTCTGTTCGGGATCTCCGCGCTCGACCGTCCCGAGCTGAAGTTCCCCAAGTTCGTCGCGGGCACCCACCGCGACCTCGCCGAGGTCGAGTCCGCCTCCGCGCCCGACATCTTCGCGGCGCTGCGCGAACGCGACGTACTCCTGCACCACCCCTACGACTCGTTCTCCACCTCGGTGCAGGCCTTCCTGGAACAGGCCGCCTCCGACCCGGACGTGCTGGCCATCAAGCAGACCCTGTACCGGACTTCGGGCGACTCGCCGATCGTGGACGCCCTGATAGACGCGGCCGAATCGGGCAAGCAGGTGCTCGTCCTCGTCGAGATCAAGGCGCGCTTCGACGAGCAGGCCAACATCAAGTGGGCGCGCAAGCTGGAGGAGTCCGGCTGCCACGTCGTGTACGGGCTCGTCGGCCTCAAGACCCACTGCAAGCTCTCGCTCGTGGTGCGGCAGGAGGGCGAGACACTGCGCCGCTACAGCCACGTCGGAACCGGCAACTACCACCCGAAGACGGCCCGTCTGTACGAGGACCTGGGGCTGCTCACCGCCGACCCGCAGGTCGGCGCGGACCTCTCGGACCTCTTCAACCGGCTGTCCGGATACTCCCGCCGCGAGACCTACCGACGCCTGCTCGTCGCCCCCAAGTCCCTCAGGGACGGCCTGATTTCGCGGATCAACAAGGAGATCGCCCACCAGCACGCCGGGCGGCCCGCCTACGTCCGCATCAAGGTCAACTCGATGGTCGACGAGGCCGTCATCGACGCCTGCTACCGGGCCTCGCAGGCGGGCGTGCCCGTCGACATCTGGGTACGCGGCATCTGCGCGGTGCGCCCCGGCGTGACCGGGCTCTCCGAGAACATCCGGGTCCGTTCGATCCTCGGCCGGTTCCTGGAGCACTCGCGGGTCTTCGCCTTCGGGAACGGCGGCGAGCCCGAAGTGTGGTTCGGCAGCGCCGACATGATGCACCGCAACCTCGACCGACGCATCGAGGCACTGGTCCGGGTCGCCGACCCGGCCCACCGCGCGGCCCTGAGCCGGCTCCTGGAGACCGGGATGTCGGACACCACGTCGTCCTGGCACCTGGGCGCCGACGGGAACTGGAACCGGCACTCGACCGATGCCGAGGGACAGCCGCTGCGGAACGTACAGGAGATGCTGATAGACGCCCGGAGGCGCCGGCGTGCAACGCCTTGAGAACATCCCGGGACAGGAGTCGGCGGGCGAGGTCCTGGCCCCCTACCTCCACGCGCAGGCGGGGGAATTCCTGCGCGGCCTCCGCCTCCACCGCGAGGCGGGGCCCGACAACCACTCCACCGAGGAGGCCGCCCGCGCCCTGCGCGCGGCCGCCCGCCGCATCAGCGGCACCCTCCACACCTTCCGCCCGCTGCTCGACCCGGCGTGGGCCGACCAGCTGCGTACCGAACTCGCCTGGCTGTCCGGCACGTTGGCGGGCGAGCACGCCTGCTCGGCCCGGCTCACCCGGCTCATGGACGCCCTGCACCGGCTGTCCGGCACCCGGGTGCCGCCGCCGCGCGGTGACACGGGCACCCTCACGGTGGGCGCCGCCCGCGCCGGCGCGCTGCTCGACCGCCAGCTGACCCTGGCCCGCACCCGGGCCCACTCGGCGGCGCTCCAGGCGCTCGGCTCGTCCCGGTTCCACGCCGTGGCGGACGCGGTCGCGCTGCTCGCCAGCGAGGTGCCGCTGGCGTCGGCGGCCGCCGCCCACGCCTGCGAGGTGCTCGCGCCGGCGGCCCTGGACGCCGAGGACCGTCTGGAGCGGGCAGTGGCCGCGCTGCCGCTGGCCCGCGCCGCCCATCCGTACAACGCGGAGGCCCTAGTCCAGGAGAGCGAGTCCCAGGACAGCCCCTGGCACCAGGTGCGCCTGCTGCTCCGGCTGCACCGGTACGCCCAGGAAGTGCTGCACCACGGCCTCGGCGACCCGGCTTCCCCCGAGCGGCTCCTTGCCGCCGGGAGGGCGCTCGACCGGCACCGGGACGCGGCCGAGGCCGCGTCGGCCGCGTCCGCCGCGGCCCGCACCCCCCGGATCGCGCCGGCCACCGCGTACGCGCTCGGCGTGCTCCACGCCGACCAACGGCACGACGTGGAGGCGGCCCGCTTCGCCTTCCAGCGGATCTGGCAGCCTGTGGCGGTGACTTCAGCACCCTCGTCTTCAGCACCCACGTCCTCTGCACCCACGTCTTCAGCACCCACGTCTTCAGCACCCACGTCTTCAGCACCCACGTCTTCAGCTCCCACGTCTTCAGCACCCACGGCGACCACGGTCGCACCATGAGCACCGCACCCGACGGAACCGTCCTCGCGGCGGGATGCGTGCTGTGGCGCCGTTCTCCTTGGGGCGACGGCGGCCTTGAGGTCTGCCTCGTCCACCGCCCGAAGTACGACGACTGGTCGCACCCCAAGGGCAAGCTGAAGCGCGGCGAGGCGGCGCTCGCGGGTGCGCTGCGCGAGGTGCTTGAGGAGACCGGGTACCAGTGCACGCCCGGTGCTCCGCTGCCCACCGCCCACTACACCGACGGTCAGGGCCGCCCCAAGCGGGTCGACTACTGGGCCGCCGAGGCGGGCGAGGGCCGGTTCACCGCGAGCTCCGAGGTCGACCGGCTGCTCTGGCTGCCCCCGGCGGCCGCCCACCACCGCCTGACCCAGCCCCGCGACCGCCAGCTGGTCCTGGCGCTGCTCGACGCGCTGCATTCCGCCTGAGCCCCGGCCGCGGGCGGATTCCGCCTGCAAGCAGGCCCCAACGGCGTCGCGCCCGGCCGCGGAATCGGTTCCGTATGCCTGCTGAACACGAACCGGTAACGGTCGGCACCGCACTGCCCGCCACGGTTCACCTTCCGTTAACTCTCCCCCGCCGACCGCTTCACCTGTCCTGCCTAATTTCGGCCTTACACGGTGCACGGCATCCCGCCCTCATCGCCCATCCACGCACGCCGCCGTACAACGAACGGAAACCGGCGGCTCCCGGAAGGAACACCCGAAAGTGAAGCTTCAGCGCAAGAACCGGCTCCGCGCCACCGCCCTCGGCGTCATCGCCGTGTCCAGCGCCCTGGCCCTCACGGCGTGCGGCAGCGACAACAACAGCGGCGGCGGGACCACGGGCGGGACGGGCGGCACGTCCACCGGAGCCGCCTCCAACGTGAAGTGCGACGGCGCCAAGGGCCAGCTCCTGGCCTCCGGCTCCTCCGCGCAGAAGAACGCCATGGACCTCTGGGTCAAGAACTACATGGCGGCCTGCAAGGACGCGCAGATCAACTACAAGTCCTCGTCCTCCGGTGAGGGCATCGTCGCCTTCACCCAGGGCACGGTCGCGTTCGCGGGCTCCGACTCGCCGCTCAACGCCCAGCAGGTCGAGGACTCCAAGAAGGTCTGCACGGGCGGCGGCCAGGGCATCAGCCTCCCGATGGTCGGCGGCCCGATCGCGATCGGCTTCCACGTCGAGGGCGTCGACAACCTCGTCCTGGACGCCTCCTCCATCGCCAAGATCTTCAGCGGCAAGATCACCAAGTGGAACGACGAGGCGATCGCCAAGCTGAACCCGGGCGCCAAGCTCCCGGACCTGGCGATCCAGGCCTTCCACCGCTCCGAGGACTCCGGCACCACCGAGAACCTCACCAAGTACCTCAGCGCCACGGCCAAGGCCGACTGGACGTACGCGCCCGCCAAGAAGTGGGCCGCCCCCGGCGGCCAGGCCGCCTCCGGCTCCGCCGGCGTCGCCGCCCAGGTCAAGCAGACCAACGGCGCCATCGGCTACTTCGAGCTCTCCTACGCCTCGTCCCAGTCGATCAAGACCGTCGACATCAACACCGGCGCCTCCGCCCCGGTCAAGGCCAGCTCCGCGAACGCCTCCACCGCCATCGCCGCCGCGAAGATCGCCGGCACCGGCAAGGACCTGGCGCTGAAGCTGGACTACGCGACCAAGGCCGACAACGCCTACCCGATCGTCCTCGTGACGTACGAGATCGCCTGCGACAAGGGCAACAAGCCCGCCACGCTCGCCACGGTCAAGTCCTTCCTCTCCTACGCCGCCGGCGCCGACGGGCAGAAGCTGCTCACCGACGCCAGCTACGCGTCGATCCCGTCCGAGATCAACGCCAAGGTCGTCTCGACGGTCAACTCGCTCCAGTAGCAACCCAGTTGAGCCGCCGGGCCGAAGACCCGGCGGCTCGCGTGGGGCGGGGCCCCCGATCCGGCCCCCGCCACACACCATCCGGTGCACCGCCGCCAGGGGGCCCTCCGGCCCCCGCCCACAGACCGGAAAGATCATGGCTTCTTCCATAGCAACGGACACACCTCCGCCACCCGCTCCCGCCCCGTCAGCGCGCCGCAAGCAGTCCACCGGCCGCGCGGGCGACAAGATCTTCCTCGGGCTCTCCCGGGGCTCGGGCATCCTCCTGCTCGTCGTCATGGCGGCCATCGCCATCTTCCTCAGCGTGCGGGCCGGCATAGCGATCTCGAAGGACCAGGGCAACTTCCTGACCACCTTCGACTGGAACCCGGCCGGCAGCCCGCCCGCGTTCGGCATCGCGGTCCTGCTCTTCGGCACCGTCGTCAGCTCGGTCATCGCGATGGTCATCGCGGTCCCGGTCGCGGTCGGCATCGCCCTGTTCATCTCGCACTACGCGCCGCGCAAGCTGGCCGCACCCCTCGCGTACGTCGTCGACCTGCTCGCCGCCGTCCCGTCGATCGTCTACGGCATCTGGGGCGCCCTGTTCCTGGTGCCCTACCTCGGCGGCCTCAACGAGTGGCTCGACACCTACCTGGGCTGGACGTACGTCTTCGAAAAGACCGAGGTCGGCGTCGCCCGCTCCATCTTCACCGTCGGCATCCTGCTCGCGATCATGATTCTGCCGATCGTGACCAGCGTCAGCCGCGAGGTCTTCCTCCAGGTCCCGCGCATGAACGAGGAGGCGGCGCTCGCCCTCGGCGCGACCCGCTGGGAAGTCATCCGCCTCTCCGTGCTGCCCTTCGGCCGCTCGGGCGTGATCTCCGCCTCGATGCTGGGCCTGGGCCGCGCGCTCGGCGAGACGATGGCCGTCGCCACGGTGCTCTCCCCGAGCTACCTCGTGTCGCTGCACGTGCTCAACCCGGGCGGCGGCACCTTCGCGCAGAACATCGCCGCGAAGTTCGACGAGGCCAACCAGCTCGGGCGCGACGCCCTGATCGCCTCGGGCCTCGTCCTGTTCGTCCTCACCCTGCTGGTGAACGGCGCGGCCCGCATGATCATCGCCCGCCGCAAGGAGTACTCGGGGGCCAACGCATGAGCCCTGTAACTCCCCCCGCCCCCCACCCCGCAGGCCGAACCCCCGAAGGGAGCCCCGCATGAGCGCTGCGACCTTCCGGGGGACAACCCCCGGACCCCCGGCCGCAGCCCACCGCGGCCGGCCCCGCCGAAACCCCCACCCCGCAGGCCGAGCCCCCGAAGGGAGCCCCGCATGAGCCACACCGCCGTACAGGAAGCACGGCCGGCCGCTCCGGCGCCCCGCAAGGGCGGCCTCAGCGCACGGTCCCTGCCCCGCTGGGCGGGTGCCGGGTTCGCGGTGGCCGCCGTGGCCCTCGCCGTCGTCATCGGCCTCGCCTTCGACCTGCAGAGCAAGGTCCAGTGGGGCCTCATAGCCGCCCTGCTCTTCATCCTCATCTCGTACGCGGTCACCTCGGCCGTCGAGAACAAGCGGCAGGCCAAGGACCGGGTGGCGACCTCCCTGGTCTGGGTCTGCTTCATCATCGCCGTGGTCCCGCTGTTCTCCCTCCTGTGGACGACGATCAGCCGCGGCACCAAGGTCCTCAACGGGTACTTCCTGAGCCACTCGATGGCCGGAGTGCCCGGCTTCGAGAAGGGCGGCGGCGTCTACCACGCGCTGATCGGCACCCTGGAGCAGATCGGTCTCGCCACCCTCATCTCGGCGCCGCTCGGCCTGCTGACCGCGGTCTACCTGGTGGAGTACGGCAAGGGCGCGCTCGCCAAGGCCGTCACCTTCTTCGTCGACGTCATGACGGGCATCCCGTCCATCGTCGCCGGCCTCTTCATCCTGACGCTGATGCTGATGTTCGACCTTCAGCCCTCGGGCTTCATGGGCTCGCTCGCACTCGCCATCCTGATGATGCCGGTCGTGGTCCGCTCCACGGAGGAGATGCTCAAGCTCGTCCCGAACGAGCTGCGCGAGGCCTCCCTCGCCCTCGGCGTGCCGAAGTGGCGCACCATCCTGAAGGTGGTCATCCCGACCGCGATCGGCGGCATCGCCACGGGCGTGATGCTCGCGATCGCCCGCATCGCCGGCGAGACCGCCCCGATCATGCTGCTCGTCTTCGGCAGCCAGCTGATCAACACCAACCCGTTCTCGGGCGCCCAGTCCTCGCTCCCCTTCTACATCTGGGAGCAGTACAAGGTAGGCAGCGACGCGTCGTACGACCGCGCGTGGGCGGCCGCCCTGGTCCTGATCGCGTTCGTCATGATCCTCAACCTGGTGGCTCGCGGCATCGCCCGCTGGAAGGCCCCCAAGCACGGTCGCTGAGGCGACATCTGCGGCTCCACCGCGCGTGCGGCCAACCCAGCGACCTCTCTCGCCACGCTCGAAAGAAGCAGTGATTGTTATGGCCAAGCGAATCGACGTAAGCGGCCTCTCCGCCTACTACGGCTCCCACAAGGCGATCGACGACATCTCGATGACGGTCGAGCCGCGCTCGGTGACGGCCTTCATCGGCCCGTCCGGCTGCGGCAAGTCCACGTTCCTGCGCACCCTGAACCGCATGCACGAGGTGACCCCGGGCGGCCGCGTCGAGGGCAAGGTGCTCCTGGACGACGAGAACCTGTACGGCTCCGCGGTCGACCCGGTGGCGGTGCGCCGTACGGTCGGCATGGTGTTCCAGCGTCCGAACCCGTTCCCGACGATGTCGATCTTCGACAACGTGGCGGCGGGCCTGCGGCTGAACGGCAAGTTCAAGAAGAGCGAACTGGCGGACGTCGTCGAGAAGTCGCTCAAGGGCGCGAACCTCTGGAACGAGGTCAAGGACCGCCTCAACAAGCCCGGTTCGGGCCTGTCGGGCGGCCAGCAGCAGCGTCTGTGCATCGCGCGGGCGATCGCGGTGGAGCCGGACGTGCTGCTGATGGACGAGCCGTGCTCGGCCCTCGACCCGATCTCCACCCTCGCGATCGAGGACCTGATCGGCGAGCTGAAGGAGCGCTTCACGATCGTGATCGTGACGCACAACATGCAGCAGGCGGCGCGCGTCTCGGACCGTACGGCGTTCTTCAACCTCGCGGCGGTGGGCCAGCCCGGCAAGCTCATCGAGCTCGACGAGACCGAGCGGATCTTCTCCAACCCGTCCGTGCAGGCCACGGAGGACTACATCTCGGGCCGCTTCGGATAGGCGCCCCCCTCGCACGTCTGCGGTGCTGCATGGCGGTGCCACCGCAAGACGAAGGGCCCGCCCCGGGAACCCCGGGGCGGGCCCATTTCCGTACGCCTGCGCTTTCAGAGCCTGTGTCTGAACCCCGCCCGGATCAGGCCGGGGCGTCTGGTGCGTGCGATCGCAAGGCGCCGGAGCGTCCTCGATGGGGGTACCCCCTGGTCTTCAAGACCTTGGGGGAGGAGCTACTAGGGCGTTTCGGCAACGCGGCATGGGGGTCCCCCCTGGCCCTTAAGGCCTTGGGGGAGTGCGTGCCAGACGTCACGGGCCCGGGCGGGGTTCAGACACAGGCTCTAAGGGCGCTCGTCCT
Source organism: Streptomyces sp. NPDC001415 (assembly GCF_053597395.1). NCBI lineage: Bacteria > Bacillati > Actinomycetota > Actinomycetes > Kitasatosporales > Streptomycetaceae > Streptomyces > Streptomyces sp. NPDC001415. Next base: position 20,203 of record NZ_JBSFIE010000032.1, on the reverse strand, counting down.
CAATCGCCGGACAGGCTGAAGTGCCCGGTGCGGGCCGGCATGGACGCTGCTAGGGGCGCGGGGAACCGCGCGACCAGCCACGTGCGGGCCGCAGCCGAAAACCGGGGGCCCGGGGGCGGAGCCCCAGGGGCTACCCCTCTGTCAGGTACCGCTGCAGCGTCGGCCCCACCAGGTCCACGATCCGCTCCGCCGGCGCGGAGGCGAGCGGTTCCAGTTCCAGCACGTACCGCATGATCACGATCCCCATCATGTGCGACGCCGCCAGCTCCGCGCGGAAGCGGGGGTCGGGGACCGACAGGTCGGCCGCCACCCGCTCAAGCAGGCGGCGCAGGACGAAGCCCCGCAGCACCTTCGCCGCCGCGTCGTGCGTGAGGGCCGAGCGGAGTACGGCGATCAGGGGGGTGCGGGTCGCCGGGTTCTCCCAGATGGCCAGGAAGTGGCGGGCCAGGCGTTCGCCGACGCCGTCCAGGGAGTCGCCGAGGATCGCGTCCACGGTCAGCGCCGGTTCGAAGTCGACCTCGATGGCCGCCGCGAACACCTCGTCCTTCGTGCCGAAGTAGTGGTGGACCAGCGCCGCGTCCACCCCCGCCGCCTTGGCGATGCCGCGCATCGATGTCTTGTCGTAGCCCCGGTCCGAGAATTCCGTGCGCGCGGCGGACAGGATGCGTTCGCGGGCGCCGGGGCCCGCTTCGGCGGCGGCCCGCGGGGGGCGGCCGCGGCGGCGCGGGGTGGCCGGCCCCGTACCGCCTCCGGAGTCCGTCATGCGCGGCGGGCCGGCGCGGACGCCAGGTGCAGCCGGGTGAAGGCGAGTGCCTCGGCGAGGTCGGCCTCGCGTTCGGCCGCCGACATGGCCCGCCGGGTGTTCACCTCGATGACGACGTGACCGTCGAAGCCGGTCAACGCCAACCGCTCCAGGAGTTCCGCGCACGGTTGCGTGCCGCGGCCCGGCACCAGGTGCTCGTCCTTCGCCGAGCCGCGCCCGTCCGCGAGGTGGACGTGGGCGAGCCGGTCGCCCATCCGGTCGACCATGGCCATCGCGTCCGTACGAGAGGTCGCGGCGTGGGACAGGTCGACGGTGAAGTGGCGGTAGTCGTCCTTCGTCACGTCCCAGTCGGGCGCGTACGCCAGCATCTCGCGGTCCCGGTAGCGCCACGGGTACATGTTCTCTACGGCGAATCTGACGTCGGTCTCATCGGCCATCCGCCAGATGCCGTTCACGAAGTCGCGGGAGTACTGGCGCTGCCAGCGGAACGGGGGATGGACCACCACCGCCGACGCGCCGAGCTTCTCCGCCGCCGCCCGCGCCCGCTGCAGCTTCACCCACGGGTCGGTCGACCAGACCCGCTGCGTGATCAGCAGACACGGCGCGTGGACGGCCAGGATCGGCACCTGGTGGTAGTCGGAGAGCCGCCGCAGGGCTTCGATGTCCTGGCTCACGGGGTCGGTCCAGACCATGACCTCGACGCCGTCGTAGCCCAGGCGCGCGGCGATCTCGAAGGCCGTCGCCGTCGACTCCGGATAGACCGAGGCCGTGGACAGGGCGACCTTCGCATCCGGGATGCGCACCACTGGTTCTGCCACGGAGACAGGGTACGGGCCGCCACCGCCGAGGGGGGAGGCGGTCCGGTGAGCCCGACGAACGTCACACTCACCGGTAACTCCGGGTCCGACTCCCGCGCCCGCCCCGCCCCGTCGCTCCGTCAGCCCACCGGCAGGTGGTCGAGGTGGCGCAGGATCACGCCCTCGCGCAGCGCCCAGGGACATACCTCCAGCTCATCGACCGCGAACAGGTCCATCGCGCCCTCCGCTACGAGCGCCCCCGCGAGCAGTTGCGGCGCCCGGCCCTCCGAGACGCCGGGCAGCGTGGTGCGCTGTTCGGTGGTCATGGCGGCGAGCTTGGGCACCCACTCCTCCAGTGATTTACGACTCAGAGTGCGCTGGACGTAGGCGCCCTCGCTCGACCGTGCGGCCCCCGCGATCCGCGCAAGCTGCTTGAACGTCTTCGACGTGGCGACCACGTGGTCGGGCCGCCCCGAGCGGGTGAACTCCCCTACGGTGCCCGCGATTTGGGCCCGTACGTGCCGGCGGAGGGCCCGTACGTCGGCCGGGTCCGGCGGGTCGCCCGGCAGCCAGCCCGCGGTGAGCCGCCCGGCGCCGAGCGGCAGCGAGACCGCCGCGTCCGGCTCCTCGTCGATGCCGTACGCGACCTCCAGGGAGCCGCCGCCGATGTCGAGCAGGAGGAGTTTCCCGGCCGACCAGCCGTACCAGCGGCGCGCCGCGAGAAAGGTGAGCCGGGCCTCCTCCTCGCCGGAGAGCACCACCAGGTCGACCCCGGTCTCGGCGCGGACCCGGGCGATCACCTCGTCCACATTGCTGGCCTCGCGCACCGCGGAGGTCGCGAAGGGGAGCAGTTCCTGGACACCCTTGTCCTCGGCCGAGAGCAGCGCGCCACTGATCGTGGAGACGAGGCGGTCTATGCCCTCCGGTCCGATCGCACCGTCCTCGTCGAGGAGTTCGGCGAGCCGCAGCTCGGCCTTGTGCGAGTGCGCGGGCAGCGGCGCGGCACCGGCGTGCGCGTCCACCACCAGCAGATGAACCGTGTTCGACCCCACATCGAGGACTCCGAGTCTCATGGGCTGAACGCTACTGCGCATCCGGACACGGCCTCGGACATACGCTGGTGGTGTGCCAAAGACGAAAAAGGCGAAGCCGGGCAAAGCCAAGGCCCCGAAGAACCCCGTGAACAAGGCTCAGGACGAGCAGGGGATCGACTTCCCGCGCGCCTGGGTCGAGTTCCCCGACCCCGCCGACGACGAGCAGGTCTTCCGCTGCGACCTGACCTGGCTCACCTCGCGGTGGACCTGCATCTTCGGCAGCGGCTGCCAGGGCATCGAGGCGGGCCGGGCCGACGACGGCTGCTGCACGCTCGGCGCCCACTTCTCCGACGAGGACGACGAGAAGCGGGTGGCCGGGCACGTGGCGCGGCTCACTCCGGAGCTGTGGCAGTTCCACGACGTCGGTACGGAGTCGGGCTGGATCCAGACCGACGAGGACGGCGATCGCCAGACCCGCCGCTGGAACGGCTCGTGCATCTTCCAGAACCGGCCGGGCTTCGCGGGCGGCGCCGGCTGCTCACTGCACATCCTCGCCCTGAAGGAGGGCAAGGAGCCCCTGGAGACCAAGCCGGACGTCTGCTGGCAGCTGCCGGTGCGCCGGACGTACGACTGGATCGAGCGGCCCGACGACACCAAGGTGCTGCAGATCTCGATCGGCGAGTACGACCGCCGCGGCTGGGGCCCCGGCGGCCACGACCTGCACTGGTGGTGCACCTCGGCGACCTCCGCCCACGGTGCGGGCGAGCCGGTGTACGTGACGTACAAGCCGGAGCTGACCGAGCTGATGGGCCAGGAGGCGTACGACGTCCTTGTCGAGCAGTGCGAGGCGCGGCTCGCCTCCCAGCTGCCGCTCGTCGCCCCCCACCCGGCCGACCCGAAGCCGTAACTCCCTTGTCCCGTACGGCAGTTGTCAGCCGCTAGGGGTCGGTGACGGCGGGGTCCCCGTGGGGGTGGGCGGCGCCGTCGGGGTGGGGCTCTGGCTCGGCGGCTTCGTCGTCGGGGTGGGCGCCGGGCTGCTCGGGCTCTGCGGGGGCGGGGTCGGGGCGGGCGCGCTGGATCCGCCCGGGCCGGGGTGGCCCGTGCTGCCGGGGTCGGGCGAGGACGGCGTCGCGATGGGGGTGCCGTCGCCCGCGATGCGTACCGCCGCACCCGAAGGCGCCACCTCGACCCGCACCGACCAGGCGTGGCGCGGCTCCTGGGCGTGGTCGACCCCGATGTACACGGTGACGCTCCGGCCGGGCTCAAGCCTGCCCGCGCTCTGGCTGAAGGTGAGCCAGCGGGCGTGGCTGCGCAGCGACCAGTCGACGGGCGCGCCGCCGGTCGAGGTGAGCGTGAGCACGGTCGTGTCGCCCGCCGAGCTCGCCGCGACGGCGAGCCGGGCGGGGCCGGCCGGGGCGGTCGTGGGGCTGATGACCTCGACGGACACGTCGGGGGCGCGGCTGCCCGCGGTGAAGCGGGTGTCGGGTTCGCTGCGGGCGTTGCCCGCGTTCTCGTAGAGGTCGTGCGGATGCCCGTTCAGGCCGCCCGGGGCGTCGGCCTCGCTGGCGGTGACCTTCGCGCCGCCCTCCGGCTCGCCGGTCGCGGGGGCGCCGCGGTAGGCGGCCCAGAGCGCGAAGACGGGGGCCGCGACGACGGTCGCGACGACGGTGGTGGTCACGGCTCTGGCCCGCAGCCGGTCACGCCGGGCCGCCCGGTCCTTGGGGTCCATCGGGAACCCGGCGCGGTCGAACCGCGGGACCCCGCCGCGCGTCCGCGGCACGTGCAGCATCGCGGCCTGGGCGGCGGCCCGCGGCGCCTCGGCCAGCGGCAGCGCGGCGGGGGTGACGGTCGACCCGGGCCAGGGCCCGGACGCGCCCGCGCGCTCGGCGGCGCGGCGGCAGCGGGGGCAGTCGTCGACGTGCCGGACCAGTTCGCGGCGCAGCGCCGCGGAGAGCAACACCTGGTGATCGCCGGTGAGTTGGGCGACCGTGGGGCAGCCGCCCATCTCGACGACGGCGAGCGCGGCGCGGGTCCGCTCGACCTCGCAGGCCCCCGCGGCGAGCAGTTCGCGCGCGGCCGGGTAGTTCATACCGAGCACCGAGGCGACCTCGCGGGCGCCGAGCTGGTGGCGGACCGCGAGTTCGAGCGCCTCGCGCTGCTCGGGGGTGGTGCCGGCGGCCTCGGGCCAGGCGAGCAGGGCGAGTTCGCGCTGCCGCCGCTCCTGCTCCTCTTCGGACACCTCGACGGCGGGGGCCTCTTCGGCGGTGCGGGCGGGGCGTCCGGTGTGGGCGCCCTGGCGGTTGCGCTTGCGCTCGGCCAGCTTGCGCAGACAGGCCCAGCGGGCGAGCGCGTACAGCCAGGCCTTGCGTTCGGCCTCGCCCGAGGGGCAGCGCGCGTACTGGCGCTCGGAGACGGCGAGTATGTCGCCGAGGGCGGCGGTCGCCTCGTCGTGGTCGCACAGGACGGACAGGCAGTACGTGAACAGTCCGTCCAGGTAGGCCTCGTAACGCGCGGGCGGGCGCTGGGCCAACGTACGGGGCGCACGGTGCTGCGCCCGGTGTGCGCCGGTGTTGTGCGCTGGTTGATCCAGTCTGCTGCTCGTCACGCGAGCGACCGTAGGGGCAGCATGCGGGCTTCTTCGTACCGGTTGAGCACATTTAATCCTTACGGGTGAACGTATCCCTCAAAAGGGGACAGGAATCCGGAATTCCTTGGCATTCCATGGCAGACCGGCTACGCACTGTGCAAACGGATGCGACCGGTCGGGGCGACGCGGGCCCGGCCGCATCCACCCGAACGGCGGGGCGCGGAAGACCGGCCCGCGCGCAGGGGCCCGCTTCCCGGCCCGCTTTCCCGGCCCGTACGGGATTGTCAGTGGCCCCCTATACGGTGACGCCATGGCTGCCCGTACGAAATCCGCGAAGGACCGGCCGTCCTACCGCTGCACCGAATGCGGCTGGACCACCGCCAAGTGGCTCGGCCGTTGCCCCGAGTGCCAGGCGTGGGGGACGGTCGAGGAGTACGGCGCGCCCGCGGTGCGCACCACGGCGGCGGGCCGGGTCTCCACGGCCGCGCTGCCCATCGGCCAGGTGGACGGCCGCCAGGCGACCGCCCGCACAACCGGCGTCGACGAGCTCGACCGGGTGCTTGGCGGCGGTCTCGTGCCGGGAGCGGTGGTGCTGCTCGCCGGGGAGCCCGGCGTCGGCAAGTCGACGCTGCTCCTGGACGTCGCGGCCAAGGCGGCCACCGACGACCACCGCACGCTCTACATCACGGGTGAGGAGTCGGCGAGCCAGGTCCGGCTGCGCGCCGACCGGATCAAGGCGCTCAACGATCACCTGTACCTGGCCGCCGAGACGGACCTGTCCGCCGTCCTCGGCCACCTCGACGCGGTGAAGCCGTCCCTGCTCGTCCTCGACTCCGTCCAGACCGTCGCTTCCCCCGAGATCGACGGCGCCCCCGGCGGCATGGCGCAGGTCCGCGAGGTCGCGGGCGCGCTCATCCGCGCCTCCAAGGAGCGCGGCATGTCCACGCTCCTGGTCGGCCACGTCACCAAGGACGGCGCGATCGCGGGCCCCCGCCTCCTGGAGCACCTGGTGGACGTGGTGCTCTCCTTCGAGGGCGACCGGCACGCGCGCCTGCGCCTCGTACGAGGCGTCAAGAACCGGTACGGGGCGACGGACGAGGTCGGCTGCTTCGAGCTGCACGACGAGGGCATCACCGGCCTCGCCGACCCCAGCGGCCTGTTCCTCACCCGGCGCGACGTGGCGGTGCCCGGCACGTGCCTCACGGTCACCCTGGAGGGCCGCCGTCCCCTGGTCGCCGAGGTCCAGGCGCTCACCGTGGACTCGCAGATCCCCTCCCCGCGCCGCACCACCTCGGGTCTGGAGACCTCCCGCGTCTCGATGATGCTCGCCGTGCTCGAACAGCGGGGCCGGATCACCGCGCTCGGCAAGCGCGACATCTACAGCGCGACGGTGGGCGGAGTGAAGCTCTCCGAGCCGGCCGCGGACCTGGCGATCGCGCTGGCCCTGGCCTCGGCGGCCAGCGACACTCCGCTGCCCAAGAACCTGGTCGCGATCGGCGAGGTGGGCCTCGCGGGCGAGGTCAGAAGGGTCACCGGCGTGCAGCGCAGACTGGCCGAGGCCCACCGCCTGGGCTTCACCCACGCCCTTGTCCCGACCGACCCGGGCAAGGTCCCGGCCGGTATGAAGGTCACGGAAGTCGCCGACATGGGGGACGCGCTGCGGGTGCTCCCGCGCGGGCGTCGTGCACAGGCCCCACGGGAGGAGTAGCCGCGCCGGTAGACTTTGCCCTGGTCTCGCCCGTCCGTACGAGCAGTACGCGAGCAGTACGCGCCGTATGAGCAACACCGGAGGAGTGCAGTGGCAGCCAACGACCGGGCATCAGCACCCGGAAAGTCCGGCACAGGCTCCGGTAACGAAGCGCTGATGCGCGCCGCGCTGAGCGCAGTCGCGCCCGGCACCGCGCTCCGCGACGGCCTGGAGCGCATCCTGCGCGGCAACACGGGCGGTCTGATCGTCCTCGGCCTCGACAAGACCGTCGACTCGATGTGCACGGGCGGCTTCGTCCTGGACGTCGAGTTCGCCGCGACGCGGCTGCGCGAGCTGTGCAAGCTCGACGGCGCGCTGGTCCTCGACAAGGACATCACCAAGATCCACCGGGCCGGCGTGCAGCTCGTGCCGGACGCGGGCATCCCCACCGAGGAGACCGGCACCCGCCACCGCACGGCGGACCGCGTCTCGAAACAGTGCAACTACCCGGTCGTCTCGGTCTCGCAGTCCATGCGCCTGATCGCGCTGTACGTGAACGGGGAACGCCGGGTCCTGGAGGAGTCGGCGGCGATCCTGTCCCGCGCGAACCAGGCGCTCGCGACGCTTGAGCGCTACAAGCTCCGCCTGGACGAGGTCGCCGGGACGCTGTCCGCCCTGGAGATCGAGGACCTGGTGACGGTCCGGGACGTGACGGCGGTGGCCCAGCGCCTGGAGATGGTGCGCCGGATCGCGACGGAAATCGCCGAGTACGTGGTGGAGTTGGGCACCGACGGCCGCCTCCTCTCCCTCCAGCTGGACGAATTGATCGCCGGGGTCGAGCCCGAGCGGGAGCTGGTCGTACGGGACTACGTGCCCGAGCCCACCGCCAAGCGCTCCCGCACGGTCGACGAGGCGCTGCGCGAACTCAACGACCTCACGCACGCGGAGCTCCTCGAACTGCCCATAGTGGCAAGGGCGTTGGGCTACAGCGGCTCCCCCGAAACGCTGGACTCGGCGGTGTCCCCGCGGGGGTACCGCCTCCTGGCGAAGGTGCCGCGCCTGCCGGGCGCGATCATCGAGCGCCTGGTCGAGCACTTCGGCGGCCTGCAGAAGCTGCTCGCCGCCTCGGTGGACGACCTCCAGACCGTCGACGGCGTCGGCGAGGCGCGGGCGCGGAGCGTGCGCGAGGGGCTGTCGCGGTTGGCGGAGTCTTCGATCCTGGAGCGGTACGTGTAGGTGGGGCCGGGGGGCGTTTGCCCACCCTCCCCCAAGCTCTTAACGAGCAGGGGTCCCATCCCGTATGCGCGGGGCTGGATGGCTCCGGGCCTCCCGGGGTCTGGGGCGGAGCCCCGGGGTCAGTCCTGGGACAGCGCGAACGACGTCCTCGCCACCGGGAGGCCCGGGAAGTGGGCCTCCACCAGGTACGTGCCCGGCGTCACCGCCCCCGCCCCCGGCGTCGCACACCCCGGCGCGGACTTCGCGCGGTTCCACTCCACGGTGTGGGTGATCGCGGAGCTCCCCGGCACCTGGTAGAAGACGTCCGCGTCACCCGGCGGGCAGTCGTCCGTGGACCACACCCGGTCGTTCCCGGCGGACGTCACCGTCACCACCGCCCCCTTCGGCCCCAGGTCCGCCTTGCACGTGGACGCCGAGTTGTTCTTGAGGACGACTTCGATGCTCGGCTTCTCCCCCGGCCGGTACGACGTCTTGGTGCTGCGCAGGGTCAGGGTCAGGGAGCCCGGCGCGCAGGTCGGCAGGCCGGACTCGGCCGGGACCCGGATGCCCGTGCTGCTGCCGCCGCCCGAACTACCGCCGCTGGAACGGGAGTTGGAGCCGCCGGAGCCGCCCGAGCCCGTACTCGTACCGCCGCCAGTGGAGTTGGAGCCGCCCGAACCTCCGGAAGCGGACGAGCCTCCCGAGCCGCTGGACTCGTCGCGGCCGCCCGGTGCCGTGCTGATCGCGGGACCGGAGCCCGACGGGCCCGGGGTGATGGACTGCGTGGGGTTGGGGCCCTTGTCGTTGCTGCCGCTCTTGTTTCCGCTGCCGCCACCGGAAGTGACGACCCATAGGACGAGGAGCGCGAGCAGCGCGAACAAGGACAGCGCGACCGCCCTCCGTCGCCAATAGATGGAGGAGGGAAGCGGCCCGACCGGATTGCGCAGAGATCCCACGCACCGAACCTTACGAGAGATCGGGGGCAACTCCCGCCCCACCCGCCGCCACTGAGCCCAAGTTTTCCTGATCATCATTCCGGAGCGGGTTCCTCCGCGGAGAGGTCGCCGCCCTGCGGTCGACTTGCGGTCGGCCTGCGGTCGGCTCACCGTCGGCTCGACGTTCAGCTCGTGGTCGCCTCGCGGTCAGGTCATGGTCGGCTCGCTGTCGCCGCCCATTCATGATTCATACTGTCGGTCACCATGGATAGTGAGCTCTACCGCAACATCACCGACTTCGCCCACGACATGCCGTCCTGGGTGCAGAGCTTCGTCGAGGTCTGGACGGAGCTCGGGCTGCTCCTGTTCGGCGTGCTGTTCGTCTGCGCCTGGTGGCGGGCCCGCCGCCGGGACACGACGTCGTTCGCCCTCGCGCTGCTCGCGCCCGTCGCGACGGCGGTCGCCTATGTGTGCAGCGAGGTGATCAAGTCGCTGATCGACGAGGAACGGCCCTGCCGGGCGGTGGCGGGCGCGGCGACCTCGCTGATCGCCTGCCCCGCCCACGGCGACTGGTCGTTCCCCTCGAACCACGCCACCATCGCGGGCGCCGCCGCCCTCGCGCTGGCTCTGGCGTGGTCCCGGATCTGGCTGCTCACCGTGCCGATGGCGCTCGCGATGGCCTTCTCCCGGGTCTTCGTCGGGGTGCACTACCCGCACGACGTGGCGGTCGGCCTGGTGCTCGGCACCCTGGTCGCGCTGCTCGTCGTGAGGGTGGGCACCCGGCCGGTGCGGTCGCTGGCCGAGTCGATGCGTACGAGCGACGTGTCCGCGGTCGCCTGGTTCGCCGGACCCGGCGCACGCGTCCACGCCAGGCAGCACGCGCGCCGCTGAGAGCCGCTGCGCGCCCCCTTCGAGGGCCGAACATGCCAGGATCGGCTCTGCGATGAACACTCTGCCGACGATGCCCACCGTGCCCAGCATGCCCATGACCGAGAAGAACACGACGAACCCGAAGGCCGAGCCCGCCGTCCTGCACGAATCCGTCATCGGATGGTTCGGCGAGCACGCCCGCGACCTGCCCTGGCGACGCCCCGAGGCGGGCGCCTGGGGCGTGATGGTCAGCGAGTTCATGCTCCAGCAGACCCCCGTCAGCCGGGTGCTCCCGGTGTACGAGCAGTGGCTGGCGCGCTGGCCGCGCCCGTCCGACCTGGCCGCCGAGGCGCCCGGCGAGGCGGTCCGCGCCTGGGGCCGGCTCGGCTATCCGCGCCGGGCGCTGCGGCTGCACGGCGCGGCCCTCGCCATAACGGAACGGCACGGCGGCGACGTACCGGCCGATCACGGCCAGCTGCTCGCGCTGCCCGGCATCGGCGAGTACACGGCGGCCGCGGTCGCCTCGTTCGCTTACGGGCAGCGGCACGCGGTCCTGGACACCAACGTGCGCCGGGTCTTCGCCCGCGCCGTCACCGGGGTGCAGTACCCGCCGACCGCGACCACCGCCGCCGAGCGGCGCCTGGCCCGCGCGCTGCTGCCCGAGGACGAGACGACGGCGGCCCGCTGGGCGGCCGCCTCCATGGAGCTCGGCGCGCTGGTCTGCACCGCGAAGAACGAGACGTGCCTGCGCTGCCCGATCGCCGCCCAGTGCGCCTGGCGCCTTGCCGGAAAGCCCGCACATGAGGGCCCGGCCCGGCGCGGCCAGACCTATGCGGGCACCGACCGGCAGGTGCGCGGCCGGCTCCTCGCGGTGCTGCGCGACGCCACCGGTGCCGTACCGCAGTCGGCCCTCGACGCGGTGTGGCACGAGCCGGTGCAGCGGGCCCGGGCGCTCGACGGTCTCGTCGCGGACGGTCTGGTGGAGCCGCTCGAAGACAGCTTCTATCGGCTGCCCCAGTCCTGATCGCGACGCCTGCCCCAGTCCTGACCCCACCGACCGGCGCCGTCCTGCCCGAGTGTGTCCGTAACGTCCGAAAGCGCGGCGTTACCCCTGGAAAACGGCGGTAAACCTCGGCTGTTACACAACCGATGGCTCTCCGTGCGTCTGCCGACGGCTCCTCCGCACAGGCCCGTGACAAGTCCTCCGTAGCTTCATTCAGGTAAGCGACCAGCAGGACGAGCGGGACCAGCTCACGGGGACGACGGAGGCGGTTGGGTATGGCGCAGGGCGAGGTGCTTGAGTTCGAGGAGTACGTACGCACCCGGCAGGACGCGCTTCTTCGGAGTGCCCGGCGGCTCGTTCCGGACCCCGTGGACGCACAGGACCTGCTGCAGACCGCGCTGGCCCGCACCTACGGCCGCTGGGACGGCATCGCCGACAAGACGCTCGCCGACGCGTACCTGCGCCGGGTCATGATCAACACCCGGACCGAGTGGTGGCGGGCCCGCAAGCTCGAAGAGGTGCCGACCGAGCAGCTGCCCGACGCCCGCGTCGAGGACGGCTCCGAGCAGCGCGCCGACCGCGCCCTGCTCATGGACGTCCTGAAGGTCCTGGCCCCCAAGCAGCGCAGCGTCGTCGTGCTGCGACACTGGGAGCAGATGAGTACCGAGGAGACGGCCGCGGCCCTCGGCATGTCGGCCGGCACGGTCAAGAGCACGCTGCACCGGGCGCTGGCCCGGCTCCGCCAGGAGCTGGAGAGCCGCGACCTGGACTTCCGTGCCCTTGAGCACGGCAACGTACGCGAGGTAAAGGGGCGGGAGCGGTGCGCGGCCTGAGCAGGCGCAGCGGGGGCGCTTTGACGGCGGGGACCACGGCACTGGCCGGGCTCTCCGCCCTCGGGCTGCTCATGGCCGGCTGCTCCACGGGCGGCACCGGCACCCGGGACGAGGGCGAGGCCCCCCGGTCCGACAAGGTCTCCCACGCCACGCCGTCGCCGAGCGCGACCAGCCCGGAACCGTTCACGAAGGTCGACCCGGTGCAGCTGCTCAAGGCCGACCCGAAGGTCAGCACCCGGGTCAAGGCCCAGCTCAAGCCCTGCACCAAGGACGAGTACCCGATCGACGTGACGTACGGGCACCTGACCGGCACGACCGGCCAGGACGTCGTCGTGAACGTCATGAACTGCGCGGACGCCGTCGGCCTCGGCGCGTACGTGTACCGCGCGTCCGGCTCCTCGTACGACAACGTCTTCACCGCCGAGGAGACGCCCGTGTACGCCGAGATCGACCGGGGCGATCTGGTGGTGACGCGGCAGATGTACGCGGCCGGTGACAAACCGGCGTTCGCGTCCAGCGAGGTCGTGACGACCTACCACTGGTCGGGCGGCGCGAGCGGTAAGTTCGCCCAGCAGGACCAGGTGGAGAACGACTACAGCAAGGCGGTCGGCGGCAACGAGAGCGCCGCACCCGTGCCCGCCACCCCCTGACCCGGGCGCCCGCATCGGCGAGCGGCGCCGTGGTCATGCCGCAGACTGGTACTGCGTCCGACGCGCAGCACGAGTGCCGGGCGTCGGAAGAGACCGCCGGAGAACTGAGAGAGCAGCGCGATGGCCGAGACCCATGTTCTGTTCGTCGAGGACGACGACGTCATCCGTGAAGCCACCCAGCTCGCCCTTGAGCGGGACGGCTTCACCGTGACCGCCATGCCCGACGGGCTCTCCGGCCTGGAGGCGTTCCGCGCCGACCGGCCGGACATCGCCCTGCTCGACGTGATGCTGCCGGGCCTCGACGGCGTCAGCCTGTGCCGCCGGATCCGCGACGAGTCGACCGTGCCGGTCATCATGCTGTCCGCGCGGGCCGACTCCATCGACGTCGTCCTCGGCCTGGAGGCCGGTGCGGACGACTACGTCACCAAGCCCTTCGACGGCGCCGTCCTGGTCGCCCGGATCCGCGCCGTGCTGCGCCGTTTCGGGCACGCGGGCGGGCCCGGCGCCGCCGCCGAGCCGCCCGAGGAGGCGCCCGAGCGGGGTGTGCTCGCCTTCGGCGACATCGAGATCGACACCGAGGGCATGGAGGTCCGCAAGCGCGGCGAGACCGTCGCGCTGACCCCGACCGAGATGCGGCTGCTCCTCGAATTCTCCTCGGCGCCCGGCACCGTGCTGTCCCGCGACAAGCTCCTTGAGCGGGTCTGGGACTACGGCTGGGGCGGCGACACCCGGGTCGTGGACGTCCACGTCCAGCGCCTGCGCACCAAGATCGGGCAGGACCGGATCGAGACCGTCCGTGGCTTCGGCTACAAGTTGAAGGCGTGACGGGCAGGTGAGGCGCCCAGCTCTGCGCACCGGCATCCGTTGGAAGATCAGCATCGCCATCACCGCGGTCGGCGCGCTCACCGTGATGGCGCTGAGCCTCGTCGTGCACAACGCGGCCCGCGTCTCCATGCTCGACAACGCCCGCGAAGTGCAGATGGAGCGGCTCACCTTCGCGCAGAACTACTACGAGACCAGCAACAAGCGGGTCCGCTTCGGCACCAAGCTGAACGATCCCGCGCTGCCGGCCACGCTGAAGTCCAAGGCCCTGCAGGGCCGCAAGGCCTCCTCGGTGCAGGAGCACGGCAGCGGCCCGCCCGACATCTGGGCCGCCGTGCCGGTGGGCAACGGCGACGTCCTGTCGCTGCACTCCACCTTCACCGACCGCAGCTCCAACGTGATGGCCGACCTCGACCGCGCCCTGGTCATCGGCTCGGTCGCGGTCGTCTTCGGCGGCTGCGCGCTGGGCATCCTCATCGGCGGCCAGATCTCGCGACGGCTCCGCAAGGCGGCGGACGCGGCGGGCAAGGTCGCCGAGGGCAACACGGAGGTACGGGTACGGGACGCCATCGGCGGTGTCGTACGCGACGAGACCGACGAGCTCGCCCGCGCCGTGGACGCGCTCACCGACGCGCTGCAGGAGCGCATCGAGGCCGAGCGGCGGGTCACCGCGGACATCGCGCACGAGCTGCGCACCCCGGTCACCGGGCTGCTCACCGCCGCCGAACTGCTGCCGCCCGGCCGCCCCACCGAGCTGGTGCGCAACCGGGCGCAGGCCATGCGCACGCTGGTCGAGGACGTCCTGGAGGTGGCCCGGCTCGACAGCGCGTCCGAGCGGGCGGAGCTGCAGGACATCGCGCTCGGCGAGTTCGTGAGCCGCCGGGTGGCCGTGTTCGACCCGGAGGTGAAGGTGCGGGTCGTCCACGAGTCGTGGGTCTCCACCGACCCGCGCCGCCTGGAACGCATCCTGGGCAACCTGCTCGGCAACGCCGCCAAGCACGGCGGCGGGCCGGTGGAGGTCACCGTCGAGGGCCGGGTCGTACGGGTCCGCGACCACGGGTCCGGCTTCCCCGAGGCGCTCCTTCGCGAGGGGCCGAGCCGGTTCCGTACGGGGTCGAGCGACCGGGCGGGCAACGGGCACGGCCTGGGCCTGACGATCGCCGCGGGCCAGGCCAGGGTCCTCGGCGCCCGGCTCACGTTCCGCAACGTGGCCCCCGAGGCCGCGGCGGGCGCGGGCGGCGCGATCGCGGTGCTCTGGCTCCCCGAACACGCGCCGACGAACACGGGCAGCTTCCCGGTGCAGCCGCCGTCGGCGAAGGACGCGCGGCAGATGTAGTCGTCCGAGCCGTTACGCGTACGGGAGCCTGCTCCCTCGTACGGGGAGGCGGGATTCTCGTACGGGGAGCGTCAACGGCCGACAATGGCAACACTGTTGACCATGCATGAGGGCCCACGTACTTCGCCGTCCGATCCCGTACCGATACCCGGCCCGCCGGGCGTTCCGGACCGGCCGGACGTCCTGGACGATCCACCGGCTGAGGCCGGGGCCGAGGCCGAGCGGCGGGCCACCTGGTTCGAGCTGTTCTGCGACCTGGTGTTCGTCGCGGCCGTCGGCCAGATCACCCGCCGCATCAGCTCCGAGCCGACGCTCGGCTCGGTCGCGGCGGCGGCCGCCCTGTTCGTGCCGCTGTGGTGGACGTGGGTGCTGTACGCGGTCCGGGCCAACCGGGCGGACCGGGACGTCACTTCGCACCGCCTGCTCACGATGGCCGGGCTCGTGGCGGTGTGCGGGCTCGCGGTGTTCGTGGGCAGCGTGGGCACCTCCGACAGCGCGGACACCGGCTTCGCCCTGTCGTACCTCGGCGCGCGTCTCGGCGTGGCGGCGCTGTACGCGCTTGAGGCCCGGCGGGACCGGCGGCTCGCCCCGCTGCTGGGTTCCTTCGCGTCCGGGTCGGCGTTCTCGGCGCTGTTCTGGGCGGGCGGCGCGCTGCTCGCACCGGCCGGGGCGGTGCGGTACGGGATCTGGGCGGGTGGGATGGCGGTCGACCTGGCGATTCCGCTGCTCTCGGGCCGCCGGATCGCGCGGGCTCCGCACCACACCGAGCATCTGCGGGAACGCTTCGGTCTTTTCACGATCATCGTGCTCGGCGAGTCGGTGCTCGGCTTCACCAACGGGCTGGTCCAGGCGCGGACGGCGGGGTCGGCGATGGTGACGGGCGCGGCGGCCTTCGCGCTGTGCGCCTGCCTGTGGTGGTCGTACTTCAGCGCGAGCGGGACCCGGCCGGGCGCACACGCCGAACTCGCGGGCAACCCGCGCCTGTTGCACATCTACGTCCTGGGCCACCTGCCGGTGCAGCTCGGCCTCGCGGTGGCGGGCGGCGCGGTGGGCACGGCGGTCGTGGGCTCGGCCAGCCGCCTGACCACGGCGCTCGCGCTGTGCGTCCTGGGCGGGGTCGCGCTGTTCCTGCTGTCCACGGCGGCGGTACGGGCTGCTTTCACGGGCGTACGTGATCCGGTGGTACGCCTCCGCCTGGCGACGGCGCTGCTGATCGCGGGACTGGTCCCGCTGGCGGGCCGCGCCCCGGTCTCGGCGGTGCTTGCGGGGGCGGCGCTGCTGCTGGGGGCGTCGGTGGCAGCGGAGGCGCCGAGCCACCGGCGCCGTGTGGAGGAGGCGGCCTGACGTTCCGGGGGGCGCCCGGAACGAAAAGGGTGCCCTTGGGCTCCGCCCCTGGGCGTCCGGGCCGGCCGGCCTCGCGTGTACAGAGGCCCCGTCGCCGACCGCCCCCGCGGAGCCGAGCCCCCGCAAACGAAAGACGCCTTCCCACCCTGCCGCGCGGGCGGAGGGTGGGAAGGCGCGTCGAGGTCCGAGGCGGAGCCCCAGCCTCGCCGGATGCCGCCGGGCAGCCCCTAGGCCACCGGCTCCGAGACGGCCGCCGCGTCCGCCGGGGCGGCCTTCTCCGGGGCCGGGGCCGGCGCGGAGCCCCGCAGCGGGACCTCCTTCACGAAGAGGGCCGCCACGAACATGGCCACCGCGATGATCGAACCGACCAGGAACGTGCCATGCGTACCGGAGGACACCGCGTACTGGTACGCCTCACGTACCGGAACCGGCAGCTTCGCGAGGCTCGCCTGGTCGAGCTGGGCGTTGGCCAGCTTGCCCGCGCCCGAGGAGGCCGCCGAGCCGAGGCGGCGAGTCATCTCGTCGCCCACCCGGTTCGTGAAGATCGCGCCCATGATCGAGACGCCGAAGGACGAGCCGAGCGTACGGAAGAGGGTCGTGGAGGACGAGGCGACGCCCATGTCCTTCATCTCGACGCTGTTCTGCGCGACCAGCATCGTGATCTGCATCAGGAAGCCCATGCCCGCGCCGAGGACGGCCATGTAGACGCCGGACATGAGCCGGGTCGTGGTGGTGTCCATCGTGGAGAGCAGGAACAGGCCGACCACGACGAGCGCGCCGCCCAGGATCGGGAAGATCTTGTACTTGCCGCTGTTGGTGGTGACCCGGCCCGCGATCAGCGAGACGACCATCATGGAGAGCAGCATCGGAAGGAGCAGCAGGCCGGAGTTGGTGGCCGAGGCCCCCTGCACGGACTGCTGGAACAGTGGCAGGAACAGCATCGCGCCGAACATCACGAAGCCGGTGAGGAAGCCGATGCCGGACATCAGCGAGAAGTTGCGGTTGCGGAAGATGTGCAGCGGCACGATCGGCTCGGCGGCCTTCGTCTCGACGAAGAGGAAGCCGACGATCGAGGCCACGCCGAGCCCGATGAGCTCCATGATGATCGCCGAGCCCCAGGCGTACTGCGAGCCGCCCCACGTGGTGACCAGCACGATCGAGGTGATGCCGACGGTCAGCAGGATCGTGCCGAGGTAGTCGATCCGCCCGCGCGCCCGTTTCTTGGGCAGGTGCAGTACGGCGGTGACCATGGCGAGCGCGACCGCGCCCAGCGGGATGTTGATGTAGAACGTCCAGCGCCAGCCGAGGTGGTCGGTGATGGCGCCGCCGACCAGCGGGCCGCCGATCATCGCGAGCGCCATGACGCCGGCCATCATGCCCTGGTACTTGCCGCGGTCCCGGGGCGGAATGAGGTCGCCGATGATCGCCATGACGCCGACCATGAGGCCGCCCGCGCCGAGGCCCTGGATCGCGCGGAAGCCGATGAGCTGGGACATGTCCTGCGCCATGCCGCTGAGCGCGGAGCCGATCAGGAAGATCACGATGGAGGTGAGGAAGGCGCCCTTGCGCCCGTACATGTCGCCGAGCTTGCCCCAGATCGGCGTGGACGCGGCGGTGGCCAGGGTGTACGCGGTCACCACCCAGGACAGGTGCTCAAGTCCGCCGAGTTCGCCCACGATCGTCGGCATCGCCGTGTTCACGATCATGTTGTCCAGCATGGCGAGCAGCATCGCGATCATGAGAGCGAGCAGCACGACCCGTACGCTGCGCGGCTGCGGCCCGTCGGTCACCCCCGCCTCGGCCGCCGTCTCTTCCGGTATCCCCGTAGCCATCGTCCCCAACTCCCTGAGCCTGCCGTCCACCGGGTGAGGCACTTACTTGTCGCCCGGCTAGTTGCCACTACACTGGGGAAGGTAGACCCCAACTTGCCGGGCGTCAAGTAAGTAAATGACAAACGGCACGGCCGCCGGGGGACGGCGGCCGTACGCCTACGGGAGAGCGGCATGGCCAGAGGAAACACCCGCCAGCGGATCCAGGACGTTGCCCTGGAGCTCTTCGGCGAGCAGGGCTACGAGAAGACCTCGCTGCGCGAGATCGCCGAGCGGCTCGATGTGACGAAGGCCGCGCTCTACTACCACTTCAAGACCAAGGAAGACATCATCATCAGCCTCTTCCAGGACCTCACCAGGCCCATGGACGAGGTGATCGAGTGGGGCCGTACGCAGCCGAAGACGCTGGACGTGAAGCAGGAGATCCTGCGCCGCTACAGCGAGGCCCTCATGGGGGCGGAGCCGCTGTTCCGCTTCATGCAGGAGAACCAGGCGACCATGCGCGAACTGAGCATCGGCGAGATGTTCAAGGAGCGGATGCACGCGATGGTCGACCTGCTCAAGGACCCGGACGCCGCCATGTCCGACCGCATCCGCTGCTTCACGGCACTGTTCTCGATGCACGCGGGGATGTTCGTCCTCAAGGACATGGAAGGCGACCCCGAGGAGAAGCGCGCCAGCATCCTCGAAGTCGCCAATGACCTGGTTGTCCAGGCCCACCGCAACACGCGCGGATAACGAGGACGAGCGGTCAGACGGTCACGCCCACCGTCCGCAGGAACGCGACCGGGTTGACCGCAGAGCCGTAGTGCGGCGTCGTACGGATCTCGAAGTGCAGGTGCGGGCCGCTGGAGTTGCCGGTGTTGCCGGACAGCGCGATGTGCTCGCCGGTGGCCACGCTCTGGCCGACCCGTACGCCGATCCGCGAGAGATGGGCGTACTGCGAGTACGTGTTGTCGGCGTGCCGGATCACGATCGCGTTGCCGTAGGCGG
Source organism: Streptomyces sp. NPDC001415 (assembly GCF_053597395.1). Taxonomy (NCBI): domain Bacteria; kingdom Bacillati; phylum Actinomycetota; class Actinomycetes; order Kitasatosporales; family Streptomycetaceae; genus Streptomyces; species Streptomyces sp. NPDC001415. Next base: position 1,505 of record NZ_JBSFIE010000032.1, on the reverse strand, counting down.
GGCCGTCACCGGCGCCGACCGGGCCGGCCTTGACGACGGTGCCTCCGTGCACGGCGGCGACGCTCGTGCCGCTGGGCACCGCGAAGTCCTGCCCCGAGTGCTTGCTCGCCCACATCGAGCCGCCCAGGCCGAAGGTGGCGCTCAGCGTGTACCGCGCGACCGGGTGCACCCAGGAGGCGGCCTTGGCCTGCTTCGCCGCGGCGGCCTTGGCCTGCGCCTTGGCCTGACCGGCGACCGCGTTCGTGGTGGCGGAGGCGGTCACGAGCGACGAGGCGCTCACCTCGTCGGCGACCGCGACACCCGTACCGAGGAGCATCGCGCCCCCCATTCCGGCGGCGACTGCGGCCGCGGCCGCGGTGCGCAGACGGAACGCGGACGGGCGGGCGGGCTTGGACGGGGTGCGCTGGGGCATGCGGGAGCTCTTCCGTACGGAGACAGGGGCGGCCTCCGAACGAGGTCCGGCGGCATGCGAGGACCCGGCACGCACAACGGCACACCGGGTCGGCCTCACCTTGGTAACCCGAACCCCCATCTCCCCCCAAAACGCCCATCTACTACCGAAAGCCGTAACGATCAGAGCGGGAATACCGCCGAACCCCGCCCAACGCCCCCTAAGCCGCCTAGTAGGCTCCTAAACCCCTGTGCGCCTTGTCACCGCGACCGGGCCGCAAGTCCACCCCTTTCGGGACCATGGCCCGGCCACCGTCGCTAGGCTTTCGCGTCGTGGATCCCGCGCAGTTAGGCCTCAAGCTCGCGACGAGCGTCGTCAGCCCGCTGGTGAAGAAACTCTTCCTGAGCGAAGGGGCGGGCGCCGGCCTCGTCGAGCGCCCCGTCCGCATCTCCTCGTACGTCTCCTTCCGCGGCGAGAAACGCACCCTGACCGAACCCGACCTGCGCAAACTCGCGGCCGCCCTGGTGAAGGAGGGGGTACGGACGGGCGAGCGGCCCATCCCGGCCGACGAGGAACAGGCCGTCGCCGACGCGCTCACCGCGACCCTGTACGCGCTCGGCGAGCTCGGCCTCAGCGACGTCGAGGCGGTCGCGCTCGGCCACGAGGCGCTGGCCCGCGAACTGCGCCGGGCCGGCGAGCGCCCCGAGCGCCACCTCTCCGCGGACGCCGCCCACTTCTACGAGCGCCTGCTGCTCGCCACCTGTCTGCACATCCTGCACTTCTTCAGCCAGCGGACGGCGTTCGTCCCGGCCACCGTCGTCCAGCAGAGCCGACGTCAGGCCCAACTCGACGCCAAGGTCGATGAGTTGATGGCCCGGACGCCGCGCGCGGACGCCCGTGACGTCGCGTTCGAGCGCCGCTATCTCGCCCATGTCGCCCGCAAGCACGGCAAGGTGACGATCTACGGCATCGACCTCACCAACTCCCCCGGCACCTGGCCCCTGGACGCCGCCTATCTGAGAGCCTGTGTCTAAACCCCGTCCGGATCAGACCGCGGCGTCTGGTGCGTGCGATCGCAAGGCGCCGGAAGGTCCTCGATGGGGGTACCCCCTGG
>NZ_JBSFIE010000031.1:0-93798 GCF_053597395.1 Streptomyces sp. NPDC001415 | reverse complement strand
TCCTCCCCCAAGGTCTTGAAGACCAGGGGGTACCCCCATCGAGGACCTTCCGGCGCCTTGCGATCGCACGCACCAGACGCCCCGGCCTGATCCGGGCGGGGTTCAGACACAGGCTCTGAGACGGCACGCAGACTCCGCGACATGCCCCGGAGTTCGTTCGCGACGAACCGTGGCCAAGATCGCCGAGCTCGTCGAAGCCGGTGAGGACGTCGTCAACCTGTGCCAGGGAAACCCCGGCCTTCCACCCCGCCGCACATCGTCGAGGCCTTGCGCCACGAGGTACTGGACCCCGCCACACACCGCAGCCGGTCGGCAGCATCACCCTCGGCCAGCCGGGCCCTGAACTCGCACAGGATCGAGTAGTCGAACCCCGCGTCCTCCAGCTCCAGGCCCAGCGCGTACTTGAACTCGATCCTCGTGCGCGCCGCGTCCGCCACGGCCGGGTCCGACAGGTTCTCCGCGAACTGCAGCACACTGACCAGCGCCAACTGCGCCGGCGAGAGCCCCGCACGGCTATCGGGCGGATACAGGTCCGCGAACTCCTCGTCCCTCAGACAGAACTTCCAGCCGGTCCCGCCGTCAGCACCCCACCAACATCACCAACGGAGTCACGGCAGGGCCTAGGGTGCCAGGCCCATGAACTTAAGGGCCAGCAGTGTCATGCCGGGTTTGGGCAGCTCGTGGCCGTACCCCTGGAAGCTGTTGGCCTCGACCGGTGGTCTCGTGCTGGCGTTACCGTAGCGGGTCCTGGTCCAGATCGACTGGGGCTGGTCGGTGAAGACCGGGGTCTGGCTGACACCGAGGACGTTGGTCCACTGCTTGATCTCTTCGCCGAGGTTGTGGTGGTTGAGGGCGGCGTCCTGGGTGCCGTGCCACAGTTGGATACGCGGCCGTGGCCCGGTGTAGCCGGGGTAGGCGGCGCGGACGAGGTCGCCCCACTCCTGCGGAGTCTTGGTGATGTTGCCTGTGGAGCAGTCACTGTTCCAACCGCGGAAGATGCCGGTGTAGAAGCAGTGGTACGGCACGCCCATGAATGCCGATCCGGCTTTGAACACGTCCGGGTAGTCGGCGAGCATGACGTTGGTCAGCATCGCGCCAGAGGAGATGCCGGTCATGTAGACCCGGTGCGAGTTGGCGCCGCGGTTCGCGATCTCCCACCGCACCATGGACATCACGCCGGCCGGGTCGCTGGAGCCGTCGTGCTTCAGCGCCGCGTCCGATGCGACGTCCCAGCACTTGATGTCACCGGTGATCGAAGGGTAGACCACGATAAATCCGTACTGATCGGCCAGGGACGCGAAATCGGTGCCGTTGAACATGTCGGGGCCGGAGCCGGTGCACCAGTGCGCGGCCACGAGCACTGCCGGATGACGGGGCAGCTTGGCCGGCACGTACTCGTACATCTGCAGGTTCGTGGGGTTGTAGCCGAAGTTGTCGACCTGGGTCAACGTCGCCGCGGACGCCGGTGATGCGAACGCCAGGCTGCCCGCTACGACGCTCAAAGCCATGGCCGCCGCTGTGGCTGCCTTCCTCAACCGCCGTCCAATCCTGCCGACATGTGTCGCCCGCGCCAGGCTGCCGGCCGCGACCGCGAATCGACGTCGTTGTCTGCTCATGCTTCCTCCAACGTGCGGATGCGTTTACTGGCGGCGCTGTCGGCCAATGCCTGCTCGGTGCGGTCGGCACAGCGTCGGATCCTGAGTCGCAGCCCACGTCGGTCACCGTGAAGGTGACGCTGCCCATGGGCTGTACGACCGTGGCGTACCGGTTGGGAGAGCCATGCTGCTCGCATGTTCTGCACCTGGCCGCGGCGGGCGGAGAGCATTGGTCCCACTGCAGCGGCCTTCCTCCAACAAACTATCGAAGCGCTTCAACCAACCGTGAGGATAGTGGCCCCCTTCCCGTTCGACAAACATTTCGATGAATCAAATCCTCATCTCTCCAAGGGAGTTGACAGATCAGGTGCCGCATGCCGTATTTGAAGCGCCTCGATGCTGGACATGACCGAGGGGTCGCCGCGTTAATGCCCCGTCCCTGCTTACCGCCGAGCGGGTGCCGTACCGCGACCTTGCGGTCCCGGTGGACAAGCACTTCGAGACCTCATCGGCAAGTTCATAGGTCGATGAGTGGATGGCGATGTCGCGCCGAAGTGCTGTGCGCGCCGAAATCCATGTCCATGCAGGTGAAGCAGCACGTCGACACCCGCCGACGGCATGCCGGGACAGCACACCTGGACCCAGCGGCCCTCGGCGCTGGGTCCAGGTGGCCGGCCGGTCAGCCGAGGGTCCACCGCTGGTTGGACTGGCCGTTGCAGGTCCACAGTTCGGCCAGAGCGCCGTCGGCGGTGGCAGCGCCGGTGACGTCCAGGCAGAGCCCGGACTGCACGCCGGTGATGGTGCCGTTGGAGTTGAGGTTCCACTGTTGGTTGGTGCCGCCGTTGCAGTCCCATATCGCGACTTTGGCTCCGGCCGTGGTACCGGTCGCGTCGAGGCACTTCGCGCCGCCGTAGACGATGAGCTGCTTGGCCGACGTGCGGGTCCAGGTCTGGTTGGTGCCGCCGTTGCAGTCCCAGATCTGTGTTTGGGTGCCGTTGGTCTGCGAAAGGCCGGGCACGTCAAGGCACTTGCCCGAACCGATGGCGTGGACCGGACCCGTGCTGGCGCCGGTGCCGGTGGCACCCGCGACCCGGTACATCACCGTGCCGTGCGCCGGCACACTCGCGCTGATGGTGCCGGTGGTGGTGGACGTCGCGCCGGTCCAGAGGTCGGTGAGCGTGTAGCTGGAGGAGCCCGACTTGCCGACGGCCGAGGCGCTGGTGGTGATGGTCGCGGTGGAGTTGGTCTCGTTGAACAGCACGACCGACACATCGCCGTTGGCGAGCGGCTTGGCCAGCACGTCCAGACCGCCCGACGAGGAGACCATGGTGCCCTGCTTGCCGAGGGAGTCCTGGTCGACGGCGATGACCGCCTTGTTGGTCAGGATCGACAGGGTCTCCGGGCTCGCACCGATGATCTTGCTGCCGGAGATCAAGGGAGCGGCCATCTGGGCCCACAGGCTGAACTGGCTCCGGTACTCGGTCGTGGTCATGCCGCCGTTGCCGGTCTCCAGCATGTCGGGGTCGTTCCAGCCCCCGGGCCCGGCGTACGCTGCCAGGTTCACGTTGTTGTGGAAGGTCGACAGGAAGCTGGCGTAGGTGTCGGAGATGTCACCGGTGGTGCGCCACATGTTGCCGACGCTCGCACCCCAGGTCCACACGTTGTCCGTGCCCCAGTTGCAGATGCTGAACAGGATGGGGCGCCCGGTGGCCTTGAGCGCGTTGCTCATCGCGGTGTACCGGGTCTGGGAACTGACGCTGTTGTTGTAGCAGTTGTCGTACTTGAGCAGGTCGACACCCCAGGAGGCGAACAGGTTGGCGTCCTGCGTCTCGTGCCCGAGGCTGCCGGGCATGCCGGCACAGGTCTGGGTGCCGGCGTCCTCGTAGATGCCGAGTTTCATGCCGAGGGAGTGCACGTAGTCGGCGACGGCCTTGATGCCGCCCGGGAACCTCACCGGGTCGGGCACCAGATTGCCGCCTGCGTCCCGGCTCGACGCCATCCACGCGTCGTCGATGTTGACGTACTCGTAACCGGCCGCCTGCATGCCGTTGTCGTGCATCGCCTGCGCCGTCTGCTTGATCAGCGCTTCGGTGGGGTTGTTGCCGTAGGCGTTGTAGTTGTTCCAGCCCATCGGCGGGGTCTTGGCCGTGCCGTTGTCCAGCGCCGCGGCCGGCGTCGCGACGGCGGTCACGGCCAGCGGAGCGGCGGGCAGGGCCAGAGCGCAGGCCAGGAGCACCGAGCGCAGCCTGCCGCGTCTGTGCCGGTCCGCGCGTCGCCGGAACGATGGTGGTGTCAGTCGCATCGCAACCTTCCAGGGGGGTGAGTGTCGGCCGAGTTACCATTGCTGGTTGCTGCCGCCGCAGGTCCATGGGTGCATCAGGGGACCGCTGGCGGTGGAGGCTCCGGGTGCATCCAGATACGGGCCTGATTGCACGCCGGTGATGGTGCCGTCGGAGTCGAGGCTCCGCTGTCGGTGAAAGACGTGAACGGCACCGCCGCTGCCGTACCTGATCGCCGGCTGCTCGCCCGGCGTGGTGAAGCAGCCGTCGCATCCGGGCAGTTGCCGGCCGCGACGCACGGCGCTCTCGCCGCCGCCGCCCGTGCCCGACAGCGGCAGCAGGCGGCTCTTGTACCTGGCGCCGAACGCGTTGGGCGTTTCCGGCGCGGTCGCGGATCAGTACGTTGCCACTGACGCGGTTTCAGGTGTTTCCGGTGACGAGCGGGATGTTCGCGATGGCCGGGGCGATCGGGCTGTTCCAGCAGGACGCGACCCGCCAGGTTCGTACTGTTTCCACTGCGACGGGCTGTTGGAGCAGGCCCGGTCCCGTGGCTCACCGCATCGGAGATGACAGCGCACGCTGCCCCCGGCAGTGCGGCTGGGCCCAGCCGCACTGCCGGGCGGGTGACCGCTCGGTCTCTTCACGTTTTCCTCCGTCACGGTGCTCTGTCGTGGCCAGCCGCCAGTGGGGACGGCGGGTGGCCACGAGGTGGGGGGATGACCGGCACCCCGAGGGGCGGGAACTCTCCCGAGGGGTCTCCTCGGCCGGATCGACTCAGAGTCGAGTGAAGCTGCGATCGCGCGGTTGGACGGGTGGCCGGCGATCCGGATTGCTCGAAGTGCTTGAGGCGGGCCGAGCGTATGGATCAAGAGGTGCGAAAGTCAATGCTTTTGTCGGGTTCAATGTTTGCTCATGTTTGATTACGCGCCATTAGGGGCTCGTGCCGGTGCACTTGCTCGCGGGCAGCGGCCTGCGAGGGTTCAGGTGCCGGTCGATGATTTTCGTGCGACTGAGCGGACGGCGTGGTCAAGCACCAGCAACCAGACATGGGATGTGTACGGGGCGATATCGAAGAGGGAGATAGTCGCGAACAGACCACAGGAACAGCGACGTTGGGAGGCCGGGACGAAACGACACAGAGTTCGCCCCTGGGGCACCGATCTCTAATTTCTGGCATTCATGGGATGTCCCGGAGGGGGATCAGCGTGGTATCTCTACGGATGCACCGGCGTACAAGAGGGCCGGGGCAGACGGAACGCCGGGCGGATTCGGTGTTGTTCAACGCTCACAGTGCAAGAGGCTCCCCACCACGCCGCTCTGCCAGTACATGAGGCGGCCGCCGACGCCGACGGGACGGCGCGACGGCCGAGTTGCTGACACGAACGGCGATCAGCCCCGTTGATTCAGCACTCACTCGCAGAAGAGGTCGTCTGCATGAAAAGACCTTGGTTTCTCCCCCTGGTCACTCTGGTCGCTGCCGCGCTCGGCATGACGGCGGCAGGCGTGGCCCCGGCCTCCGCCGCGTCCAACACGCCCTTGCGGGTCATGCCGTTGGGTGACTCGATCACCTGGGGCGTGGGAAGCAGTACGGGCAACGGCTACCGGGGTCCGTTGTGGAACGAACTCGCGGCGGACGGCCGTCCGCTGGACTTCGTCGGCACGGTGCGGAACGGTTCGATGTCCGACCCCGACAACGAAGGCCACCCCGGGTACCACATCAACGAGATCGCCGCACTCGCCGACGCCTCGCTGGCCCGCTACCGGCCCAACGTGGTGACACTGCACATCGGCACCAACGACCTCATAGGGGCCTCCGGGCCCAACGACGCCATCTCCGGGCTGAGGTCGCTGGTCAACCAGATCACCGCCGACGTCCCCGACGCGACCGTCCTCGTCGCGTCCCTGGTCGTGTCCACCAACAGCTCCGAGGAGCAGTGGCGGGGCACGTACAACCAGGCCATCCCCCAGATCGTCCGCGACGCCCAGGCCACGGGCAAGCACGTCGCCTACGTCGACATGAGCAGCCTGACCCCGGCCGACCTGTCCGACCAACTGCACCCCAACGACGCGGGCTACCAGAAGATGGCCAACGCCTGGCACCGCGGCGTCCAGTCCGCGGACGGCGCCGGGTGGCTGAAGAACCCCGTCCCCGTCCCCGCCGCCGTGCAGTCCGGCATCGCCGGCAAGTGCATCGACGTCAATGGCGCCAACGCCGCCGACGGGACCGCCGTCCAGATCTGGAGCTGCAACGGCACTGCCAACCAGCTCTGGTCGCTCTCCACCGACGGCACCCTGCGCTCCATGGGCAAGTGCCTGGACGCCGCCGGCGGCAACACCGCCAACGGCACCAAGGTGCAGATCTGGGCCTGCCACGGCGGCGCCAACCAGGTCTGGCAGCCCTACAACGGCGGCTACCGCAACCCCGCCTCCGGCCGCTGCCTCGACGATCCGGGCTCCTCCACCACCGACGGCACACAGCTCGTGCTCTGGGACTGCAACGGCGGCTCCAACCAGAAGTGGAGCACTCTGACCGCCGGCTGACCCCCGCTCCCGGGACCGGGCCCTTTCCGGGCCCGGTCCCGGGAGAACACCGGTCGGGAACACCGCCGGATGCGGCTCCGCCGTGACCGGTGTCAGCGGCCCGGTCGCCTGTCGGCGACACCCTGAGACGACCTCACGGACGGCGGCAGCGACCGGCTGACGACTTGACGGACGGATCTGCTCACGCCGTACCGACCGGCCGCCGACGCCAGAGCCCCGTTGACCGACAGGAGGATCCGTGGACAGGAACCTTGCCGGCTTCCTCGACAACCTCTACCGAGAAGGGCTCGACCACGACGCCCCGCTAGCCGACCACTTAATGCGGCTGCGCAACATGACCCCGGAGGCGGCGGGCTCATAGCCCTGCTGATCCGGATCCAGCACAGTGCGCACGTGTGGGAAATCGGCACGTCCAACGGCTGTTCCGCTATTGGTTCGCGGACGCGGTGCGCGACACGGTCGGTCGGGTAACCACTGTGGAGACCGACACCGAGCGCGTCAAGGCAGCAGTGACCGACCGCCGTGCACTGACGTGCTGGAGGTCGAAGCCGAGCTTGCCGTATAGGGCGGCGAGTTCGTTGGTCAGGTCGCAAGTGAGGCCGTAGTGGCGGGCGGTGCCGGAGCCGAGGTAGCTGAGGGCGGGGAAGGCGAGTGCAGGCGTCACGCTCAACGGCAGGGATTTGTCGGTGATTTGAGGTGAGACGGCCACCGGCTGGGCGTCCCGGGCGGTGATGCCGACGTGGTGCTGTTGGAGGGCGCGCAGGGCGAGGTTGCAGTACGGGCACCAGGCGCCGCGGCAGAAGGTGAGGACGACCGGGCCGTCCGCCACCAGGCTATCCAGGGTGACGGGTTCGCCGATTGCCGTAGTCAGGAAGAAGCCCGGGGCTCGCTCGCCCAGCGGCAGGGCGCGGTTGGCTCGGCCGGAGTCCGCGAGTTCCTGTCCGGCCCGGGTCGTGATCTCGCGCAGTTCGGCGTTGAGGCTCATGGGTGCCGGTTCCTCCTGTGCAGGGTGCTGAGTTGGCGCCAAGCACTTTCGCTGGTGGGGTCGATCCATGCGGAGCGGGTGATCGGATGGGGGTGGATACGGTCCCGGGCCATCGGCTTGGGGGTTCCGTAGAGGTCGGTGAACGCGGTGACGATGGGACGTACGCAGTCGGCTCACCCCTGCGCGGCGGCACGGAGTCACCGGCCCGGTTACTGGACAGGGGGCGCCGGACTGGGGGAGTGACTGACTGCCAGGGTTTGGCGGTGTGTGTCTGGATCATGCTTGTGCCGCGCGACGGCGGCGGTAGTACGCGAGGTTGATGGCAGCGAGTAGCGGTCCCCAGGCGGCCAGGGGCAGATAAAGGAATCCGGTGTGGGTGTGGCCGAGGGCGGTCATGTCGGGGGTGGAGGACTGTCCACCACAGGGTGAACGGTGTCCGCAGGGCAGTGAGGGCGGCGGCACCGAGGGCAGTTGGGACGACGGCTGCGAGTACGGGGACCCGGCGGCCGCCGAGCAGAGGGATCCAGCGGGGGACGACCTTGCCTCAGGGCCGGACCAGGCCGAGGGTGAGCAGCGCCAGAGCCTCGCCGGCCAGGCTCAGGCCGACCAGGTATGCCACTGCCCAGCCGGTGACGCCCATGGCCTGGTAACCGGCTTCGGTGTAGCCGCCTCGGTGGCCGGCGGCGAGCGCACGATTTGTTCGCGCCATCACGGCCAGCGCCCCGGTGCCCGGCGTCTACGGCGGCAACGGGGGTGTCGGGGCCGCCCCTTGCGTGCTGCTCCCGCGGTGAGCTGTGGTGTCCGTGGCAGAAGCGGACCGCGGGGTTCGAGTGCGGAAGCCTAGCGAACGTCGGCCAGCGACGGTCCCAGTTCGAAGACTTCGGCGGGGCCCGCTCTGAAGGACGCGTTCGCGGTGTCAGCGGCGGTCATGTGGGGGCTTCGGTCATGAGCGTCCAGCGCCTCGCGGGAGGCCCAGCGTTCGAGCAGGGCGAAGCGGTCGGGGTCGCCCTGGACCGGGTGGAGGTCGTACTGGATGCAGCCCGGTTCGGCGCGTACGAGCGGGGCGAGTTGGGTGAAGGCGTCGATCTGGTCCTGGCCGCGGCCGGGAAGGGTCTGGATGAGGATGAGGAGATGTATCTGCATCCGCCGGACGGTATCCGTCAAGCACGCGGCGGGGGCGGGGGTTTCAGGATGAGAGACAGGAGAAGGTCGTCCCCGGGGGAGCCGCTTCGACCAAGGCATGGACAACGGCGAAGACCAAGGCATGGGCATGGACCAGGGCCGGGATCAAGGCCGGCATCAAGGCCGGGACCAGGACATGGACCACGGGGACGGGGTGTAGAGAAACGCCGGAAACTCGGTGTGGCTGTGCCGACTGACTGCGGTCCTCGGGCGGGCGACGCCGCACTCCGCCCCGCAGGACAGGACGTTTTGCGGGGCCGTGTTGTGGCCCGTGCGTAGGGGCTGGACAGTGCGGGCCGTCACGCCGAGAGGGGGTTGTGCGTAAGGTCCCGGGGTCGTGTCCGACTCCGGGACCTTACGCACTCTGCAATGCGCCGGGTTCAACGGTTCTCCGCAGTCCCGGTCACCCCGGTTCTCCTGCCTGGCCCATTGCGGGTTCTGGAGGCTGTGTGGGGTGTGGTTCGTTCAGCTGGCCGTGTCGGCGCTCGTGGTGGGAGCCCCGGTTACGCCGCTCCGTCCAAGGGCGTGTCAGAGGAGCTTCTGGGGGGCTTCGTACTGGTCGACAGGTGCGATGTTGCAGGCGGCCTTGGGGCCGGTGAGGCCGTGTCCGCCGATGCCCTCGCCCTCGGGCAGCGGGACCAGGCAGCGTCCGTCGACGTTGATGAGTGAGGCGCCGTAGGTGTTGAGGATGCCGCCAGCGCCTTCTCCGTCTGCGCCGGTGATGACGGTGTCGCCGTTGCGGGTGCCGAAGGCTGTGGCATCGCCGCCGCTCGCACCGGTGCCGACACCGGTGAGGCTCCCCGTGGCGCCGGTCAGGTTGCCGACGGTGCCCGTGGGGTTACCAGTGGCGCTGCTGAGGGCGCCCGTGGGGTTGGCGACGGTGCTGGTGACGGCGCCGGTGGGGTTACTGGCGGCGGTGCTGGCGGCGCCCGTGGGGGTGCTGACGGTGCTCGTGGGGTTGGCGACAGTGGCGCTGACGGCGCCGGTGAGGTTGCTGGTGCCGGTCAGGTTGGTGGCGGTGCCGGTGGCTCCGCTCACGGTGCCGCCGAGGCAGCCGCAGCCGGTGCCGCTCGTCGTCAGGCTCTGCCCGAGTGGGGCGGACAGGGCACTCTGGATCGCGCTGGCAGCGGTCGGGTGACCCTGAGGCACCGGGGTGTTGGCCGAGGCGGGGGCGGCGACGGCCATCGTTGCGGCGGTGGCGAACGCCGCCCCGGCGAGAACCTGCTTGATCACGGTGATGCTCCCAGTTCAATGGATCGGTAAGGGGTGACAGGCACGCTCTGGGGGAGTGGGGAACCTGCCGCCCCTTGGAACGAGGAACGTGCGGAACACGTCACGAAGTGCGCGCATTCGGACCAACACGCAGTGGGGGCTGGTGTGTCCGCTGTCCGCCGGAGGCTTCCGGGGAGTGCGGGCGCAGTCACGAACATGAAGGGGGGCGGCTCGTGTTGAGTGTGGGTGACGGTGGTGAAGTGAGCCTGATCACCGTCACCCCGGCTGTACGTCGTGGTCCTGACCGTTCACAGAGGCCCGTCTGCAGCCGGTTGTCCGGTGTGCGGTGCGCGGCGATGGTGGCCTGCCCACGGGCCTTGGGTATGCGCACAGCCCGCAGCCCCCTGCGTGACAGGAGGCTGCGGGCGGGAAGCAGAGGTTGAGGGGATGTCAGAGGAGCTTCTGGGGGCCCTGGTACTGCTCGACGGGGGCCAAGTTGCAGGCGGCCTTGGGGCCGGTGAGGCCGTGTCCGCCGATGCCCTCGCCCTCGGGCAGCGGGATCGCGCAGCGCAGGTCGACGTTGATGAGCGGGGCGCCGTAGGTGTTGAGGATGCCGCCCGCCTCACCCGCGATCGTGGTGTTGCCGTTGCGGGTCGCGAAGGCCGAGGCACCCATGCCGCTCATGGCACCGGTGCCGCTCGCGGTCGGACCCTGCGCCGCAGCGGCGGCGAGGATGCTCTGGAGTGTGCTGGTGGGGATCTGGAGTGTGGTCATGGGGGTGGTGTTGGGCTTGGGCTTCGGGGCCTGCGCTGCCGAGGCGGGGGCGGCGATGGCCATCGTTGCGGCGGTGGCGAAGGCCGCCCCGGCGAGAATCTTCTTGATCACGGTGGTACTCCCGTTCAGTGGGTCAGAGTGGGGTGACAGGCCTGCCCTGGGGGAGCGCGGAACCCATCGTTACAGGAACGAGGAATGTGCAGAAAACGTCACGAAATGTGCACATATGGACCAACATGTAGTGGAGAGTGGGATGTCCGCTATCCGGCAGTGGCCTCCCGGGGCCGCGGGTGGGCTTGCAGAAGCGAAGGGTGCGGCTCTTGGCTCATCCGAGATTTTCGTAGCCGTTGATCGCCCAGAGGTCATCGTCGGGCGGGGGCTGGTGGCTGCGGCGTGCATGGGCGACCAGGATGACGCGCTTGCGCAGGAGCCGGATGCCGGCCCGTCCCGCCAGCGGAGTTCCGGGCAGCGTGCCAGCAGGTGCTTGACGAAGACACGCTGTTCCTCGTTCAGACACTCCGGGCGGGTGGCCATCAACTGCGTGACCTGGAATGTGCTGCGGGCGGGTGCCGGTGGCGGAAGGCCCGCAGCCAGGCCCGCGCCGCGTGCTGCCCCGAATGCGGCGGTCCGGCAGAGGCTTCGGATCATGTGCCACTTATCCCTGTTCATCCTGAACTCCGCTCTTGTCGTCAGCTGGTGCTGTGTTGTCGTCAAGAGCCTGGGTGTGCAGCCGTGGAAGTGTCCCTGAACCCGGGCGAGACGGGCGCAATACGCAATACGCTGCTGGACGGCGTTGTGCCCGCCGGGGCTGAAGCGGGCAGCCGCAGCGGCGGGAGGACGAGATGAATGAGCGTGCGCGTGCGCTGTACGACAACCTGCGTGCCCTTGAACAGCGAGCAAGGGCCGGCCGCGAGCAGCCGGTGAACGCTACTCCCGTCGCACGACAGCCATCCATGCTCGGCGTCGCTTTCCGGATTGCGGGTGGGCCGCACAGCGGATCAGTAGCTGGCTGCACGACGATGTCGAGAGGACCACGGTCCCCAGACCAGACAGTAGCGAGGCTCTGTGGGCTCTGGTCAGCATCTGGTCCGAGTGGGCCAACGACCTGGCCTCTGTGGCCCGTCGGAGAGTTTGGGAGGACCGGCTGGAACACGCCCAGCCAAGCCGGCCCACCGGCCGCTGCCAAAACCTGGATCACGCCGCGGCAGTGCAAGGGCTTCAACTTGCAGGCCGAGAGCGGATGGTGGCGCGATGGCTGGCCGCAGACGTTCCAGTGGCCAAGGTATGGGAGCTCGTCGAAGACCCGACGGCAGGCCGCCCACACGCAGCGTGGGAAGACCTCCCAGCCGGCGGCCTCGTAGTGGTGGAGGGCGACTTCGGGACGGGCAAGTCCCTCGCGTCTGAGCGACACCATCAGGCAGACATCGCCGCCGCCTTGAGCGCGATCACCGCGATCTCCCCAGACGGTCGGCAGCCTTCCTTGAGGCCCTCGCCGCCCAGGTCTTCAAACGTCAGAACACCCCGCAGGGAACGACACGGCGCCTGCTCATCCGTCTGGCCACGCACTCCACCACCGGCGCAGGACGAATGAACGCCGGGGAGTTGGGCGACACAGACGCAGTCAACCAAGTCCTGAACACCCGGCTCGTGGTCCGGCGCGGACGTACCCTCCTCATGTTCGCCATCCCCGCCCTGGAACAGTACTTCGCCAGCGAAGCCGTCCTGGCCGGCGAACTCCCGGCTGAGACAACTGTCGAACCAGTCCTCCTCGACCGCTGGCGCTACGCGCTCGCCATGGCAGTAGTGACAGGCAGCTGGAACCAGAGCAGTGACCTCATCGGCCAACTCACCGACACCCACCCAGGAGTAGCAGCCTGGGCCCTTGGCCATGAGACCTCCACTGTTCGCGACGGTACGTCTGACTTCGCATGCACACTTCATGGTCTTTCAAGATCAAGCGATGCTCAGAAGTATGCTCAGATCCATGGCCGGCGCGCTGTGGGTCAGCGAGCCGACAGAGATGGCGTCGACACCGGTCTCCGCGACCGCGCGCAGGTCGTGCAAGGTGATCGTGCCCGAGGCCTCCAGCCTGATGTCGGAGTCGGGGGCCAGTTCGCGTCGAAGACGGACGGCCTCGGCCACCTGCGGCACGGTCATGTTGTCGAGCAAGATCCACGACGGCTCGGCCTGCAGCGCCTCACGAACCTGAGCGATCGTGGCCACCTCCACTTCGATGGCCAAGGTCCTTCCCTCCGACGCCATGTTCTTGCGGACGCTGTCGATGGCGGTGGTGACGCCGCCTGCGGCTGCGATGTGGTTCTCCTTGAGCAGCACCATGGCGGCGAGGTCCAGCCGATGATTGCTCCCGCCGCCGGCGGCGACCGCGTACTTGTCCAGCAACCGCAGCCCAGGAGCGGTTTTGCGGGTGTCCAGAATGCGGACGGGCAGATCGCGCACGGCAGTCACATACCGATCGGTGAGTGTGGCAATGCCGCAAAGGCGCTGGAGGAAGTTCAGGACCGTCCGTTCGCCGGTGATGATCTGGTGCGCAGGGCCGGAAATCCTCGCCAGGACGTCGCCGGCCTCAAGGCGAGTGCCGTCGGGCACTGATTCGTCGATCCGTGTCTCACCACCGATGCGGGCGTACACCTCGGCGGCCAGGGACACTCCGGCGGCCAGGCCCGGTTGGCGGGTGACGATGACCGCCGTTGCCCATGATCGTGGCGCGACGCTCCATCGAGTGGTGACGTCATCGGCGGCTGCGTCTTCGGACAGCGCGAGTGCCACGGCGTCGCGGGCTGCCATGTGAGGGATCTGCATGCGGGCGGTCCTCAGCTTTCGTTTCGAGTCGACTCGCCCTGGCTCGGCACACCGGTGACTCGCCACGCCGCAGGCGCAGTCGTCGCCGCGGGCGTAGTCGCCAAAGGAGCCGTCGGGCCGGACGAGGGGAAGGTCGGGGGTGCTCACGGTCACTGCTCCTGGAGAAGGGGAGGGAGGGCCGGAGGGAATTCCGCTGTGGCTGTGGTGCGAACCGCGAGGGAACCGTCGGGGCGCATGGTTACGATCGAATGGCGCTGCCAGGCTGCGTCCTTGCGGTGATCGTGGTCCTCGCGCCAGTGGCAGCCACGGGTCTCCTCGCGGCTCTGTGCGGCGGCGACCAGGGCGCGGGCCACGCACAGGAGGTTCGTCGCCTCCCAGGACTCGACGCCGGGGACCACGGGCTTGCGGTCGTCGGGGGTTTCGGCGTCGCCGTCCGCCCTGATCGATTCGAGATGCGCGGCAGCCTCAGCGAGGCTCGACGACGAGCGGACCACTCCGGCTCCCTTCGTCATGATCCGCTGGATCGCGAGGCGGGAGTCGGGAGCCAGGAGCGGGAGCGTGGTGCCATCGAGGGTCTCCGGTTCGGGACGGTTGTGGGACGTTGCCGTGATGTGTTGCGCGATGCGTTCCGCGAAGACCAAGCCCTCCAGGAGGGAGTTGGAGGCGAGGCGGTTGGCGCCGTGGACTCCGGTGCACGCCACCTCGCCGCAGGCATAGAGGCCGGGGATGGTGGTGCGGCCGTGCAGGTCGGTGCGTACGCCGCCCGCTGCGTGGTGGGCGGCCGGGAAGACGGGTATCGGCTCCTTGACCGGGTCAATGCCATGGCTGCGGCACGCGGCGAGGATCGTGGGGAAGTGGGTCTGCCACATCTCGCCGCCGAAGTGGCGGGCGTCCAGGTACATGTGCTCGGCGCCATGGAGCCGCATCTGGCGGGTGACGGCCTTGGCGACGATGTCGCGGGGGGCCAGTTCGGCAAGTTCATGCTGCCCGAGCATGAAGCGGGTGCCGGTCGCGTTGACCAGGTGCGCGCCCTCGCCGCGTACCGCCTCGGAGACCAGGGGCTGCCGGCCCTCGGATCCGGAGCCCAGAAAGAGGACGGTGGGGTGGAACTGGACGAATTCGAGGTCGGAGACCTCTGCGCCGGCGCGCAGGGCAAGCGCCACCCCATCGCCCGTAGAGACGGAGGGGTTGGTCGTCGCGGAGAAGATCTGGCCCATTCCCCCGGTGGCCAGCACGACGGCGGGCGCGCGGACCGCGCCGACTCCGTCGTGTTCGCCCTCGCCCATGACATGCAGAGTCACGCCCGCCGCGCGGCCCTCGATGTCCGTCAACAGGTCCAGAACCAGGGCGTTTTCAATCGTGCGGAGGGCCGCAGCCCGCGCCGCCTCGACCAGTGCACGGGAGACCTCCGCACCCGTGGCGTCGCCGCCCGCGTGGACGACGCGGCGACGGTGGTGTCCGCCCTCACGAGTGAGGTGGAGGTCGCCCTCGGGCGAGGTGTCGAAGTGGGCTCCGGTGGCGATCAGCCGTCGTACGGCGTCAGGGCCCTCGGTGACCAGGGCACGGACCGCGTTCTCGTCGCAGAGCCCGGCCCCGGCGACCAGCGTGTCGTCCAGATGCTGCTGAGGGGTGTCACCCTCGCCATGGGCTGACGCGATGCCGCCCTGGGCCCAGCGCGTGGAGCCGTCGCCCAGGCCGGTCTTGGTGACGACGACGGTGCGCAGGCCGGCCGCATCACACCGCAGGGCCGCGGTGAGGCCTGCCACGCCGGATCCGACGACCACCACGTCCGCTTCGATCGACCAGCCTGGGGCCGGTGCGTGCAGGCGCATGCCGGTCGCGGTGCCTGTTCCCGTTCCTGTTGCGGACACGGTCACCGGGAGCCCCCGGAAGCGAGCGGGGTGTTAGCGATATGGCGGGTGGCGCCGGCCCTGGCGGCCGCTGGGAGGGCCTCCTCGCCCGTGTGGTCGTCGGGGGCCTCGGTGAAGTCGGAAAAGCGTGGTGCGCCGGGCTCGTGCGGTATGCGTGCGGTGCGCGCTGCGAAGCTGACGGCGTGGTACCACCCGCACAACAGCAGCAGGTCGAGCAGCTGGAGGTCATCGAAGACCGAGGCCAGCCGTGCCCACAACGCGTCATCGATGTCGGAACGCTCGTGCAGCATGTCGACAGCGAGGATGAGCAGCCGTTCCGGCTCGGAAGTCCAGCACGGGTCGCCCGGACCGCCGTGCACCAGTGACGTCGCCTGCTCGCGGGTGAGTTCGACCCGCTCGCCGAACGCCATCATGTGCACGCCCCACTCGTACTCGCAGCCGCACCGCGCGCACGTCCGGTCGATGACGATCTCGCGTTCCCGCATGGTCAGCGTCAGCTGCCGGCCCAACTGGTAGCGGCCCCACCCGTGCATGGCGCCGGCCATCGAGAGGTTTCGGGCGAACATCCGGAACAACCCGATCGGTTGGGCGTCCCCGGGCGTCATGCGCGCGAGCAGTGCGTCGGCCTGGTCGGTGTACGGCGGTTCCAGCAGGGCTATCCGAGACATCGGTTCTCCCATCGAGGTCGTTTCGAAATCAGAAACGCTCGCTGGATGCTAGTGTTTCTAATAACGAAACGCAAGGAGGGTCATGCCGACACCGCGCCCAGGAATACCGGTACGTGGATCGACGACCGGCCGCCCTCTCATGGCCGCGTTGGACCTGTTCGGCCGCCGGTGGGCATTGCGCATTCTCTGGGAGCTGCGTGCGGGCCCACTCGGCGCCCGCGCGCTGCTGGCGCGGTGCGAGGGACTGTCATCCAGCGTCCTCTACCAGCGTCTCCGCGAACTCACATCGAGCGGGATCATCGCGCCCTCGGCCGATGGCTACGAGCTCACCCGGCTGGGAGCAGAGCTCAGTGGCGCCTTCCGTCGGCTCGACGAGTGGGCGGTCACCTGGGCACAAGAGCTAGAACGCAACGAGCAAGAGCCCACGGAGGCCTAAAGGTCACGCTCGGCCAGGGGGAGCTGTCGTATGCGTGCTGGTAGCCGGAGGTGGATGCGCAGCTGACGATGGTTCCGTCCCGGCGGGTCACGAAGACGCTGGCGCCGAAGGTGTCTCGTCCTGGGTGCTCGAAAACGATATCCGGGTCGTCGCCTCCGGTGAGTTCCCGGATGTGCGCGCCGAGCCGCTTCCACTCCGCGGGGTCCTGGGCATGCTCGTCCTTCCAGAAGCGATAGCCTTCCGCGGCCCGGTCGATGACGAGTTGGGCGCCCATCGCCCGGACGAGTTCGGCCTTGCGGGCGGAGGAGACCACGCACACGGGGATGGCTCCGCCGCCGAGTGCGAGCTGTGTCGCGTAGGCGCCGAGACCGCCGCTCGCGCCCCAGATCAGGACGGTGGCGCCCTGTTTGACGCGGGCGCCGTTCCGGGACACCAACTGGCGGTAGGCCGTGGAGTGGACCAGGCCGGAGCAGGCGGCTTCCTCCCATGTGAGGTGGGCGGGCATCGGCATGAGCTGGTTCGCCTTGACCAGGGCGAGCTCGGCCAGTCCGCCGAAGTTGGTCTCGTATCCCCAGATCCGCTGCTCCGGGTCGAGCATGGTGTCGTCGTGCCCGTCCGGCGCTTCGAGCTCTGCCGACAGGCAGTGGGCGACCACCTTGTCCCCGGGCCGCCAGCGCCGCACGCCCGGGCCGACGCGCAGCACGACTCCTGCCAGGTCGGAGCCCAGGACGTGGTAGGGGCAGGTCGTGCCGGGCTCCCCGCTCGCCGGTTCGTCCGAAGCGGGACAGGAAGGTGAAGGTGGGCAGCGGCTCGAAGAGGGCGATTCCCCAAGCCAGGTTCTCGCTCCATCCCGCAAACGAAATCGGTCGGACGATCAACGCCCTCAAGAACGTCCGGGCCGTGGCCACGAGGTCCGACAAGCATGCCTATGTCTTCCAGGGCAGCGCGATTGCCGCAGCGCTCTGGTTCTGGCTCCGGGGATAGATCCATTATCTCCGTGCGGTGAGGCGCCTGTCACCGTTCTCCGGAATGATCTTTACATCCGTTTTGCACCTCTAGGCTTGCGGGCGGACACAAAGCACGGTTCTGACCTTGGAGTTGAGAGTGGCGCACGACGTTGTCGCACTGGCGGTGGAACTCACGGACATGGCTGCGGCCGATCACCAGTGCGCAGTCCGCGCGAACAGCGATGACCCCGCCGAGCAGCTGGCGTGGCGACGGCTAACCGCCCGGCACGGTGACCGGCTTGACGAGATCATGGAGGAATACGGCTGGCCAACCGCGGCACTGGTCGGCGAGGAGGCCGCACGCGCGGCATGGCTGATCGCTCAGCACGCCGACCGGCAGCTCGACGTTCAGCGCCGTGCCTTTCAGCTGATGCAGCAGGCGGTGTCGGCAGGCGCGGCCAGCCCACGCGAGCTGGCCTTTCTGCACGACCGCGCCCTGGTCAATGAGGGACGCAAGCAGGTCTACGGCACCCAGATCGCCGGCGTGAAGGACGGGTCACCGGTTCCGTGGCCCTGTGAAGAGCCCGAGCGCATGGACGAACTCCGTGCGGAAGTCGGCATCGAACCCTTCGACGAGTACGTCGCCAGGTTCTCCATGGCGTGACATCCGCATCCCAGTCGCGTCCGCAGGCGGTTGGCTCGCCGTCGCGGGGTCGATCCCGTCCCGTTCGCAGAGCGGCGGGTATGACGAAGAGGAATGAAGAAGAGGAATGAAAGGGGGCGGGGCCGCGGCCAAGGCGTTCTCCGTGAAGCTCAACTCCGGTGTGTGCTCGGGGGGTTGAGGATGTTCGTGGCCGCGCGTCCCCTGGATGTGGCTTTGCGGGCACCGCCCGCCTACCTCATGCGAGGCTTGTGCTTCCCTCCCTTCAGAACCTTCCGCCTCACGTGCATACTGAGGCCCGGAGGCCACCCGGGGACACACGGCCGACGGTCCTGGCTTCTCCTCGGGCGGTACCAGGGCTGGGACCTGACGGTGCATCATTCGACGGGGGCGTCGGACGAGGCCACGCTTGGTTCCCTCCTCGGTCGGCACTCATGGGAATCATCGCGCGTTGCCCAAGTTCCGCACTCCTCAGGAGCCGTCTTGAACATACCCAGATACGTCGCCGCCGTCTGTGCCGCCGCCGCGGCGACGGTCTTGGCCACCTCCACCTCCGCGGCCGCGGAGACCGGCCCTTGGCAGGACAATTTCCTTCCCGCCATGGTCCATTCCATCCTCCGCCTCGACATCGATCCGCCGGGCGCCAATGACTGGAGCTGCCGGCCCAGCGCCGCCCACCCGCGTCCGGTCGTCCTCGTACACGGCACCTACGAGAACCGCTACAACAACTGGGCCCGGATGTCCCCCGAGTTGAAGGCCCAGGGCTACTGCGTTTACGCCCTCGACTACGGCGACACCGACGACGCCGGAGTGGCTCTCGCTCCCACCGTCAAGGGTTACGGAGACATCAAGGAGTCCTCCAAGGAGCTGGCCGCCTTCGTGGACAGGGTGCTCGCCGCCAGCGGCTCCGGTCAGGTGGACCTTGTCGGCCACTCCCAGGGCGGGACTCTGTCCCGCTGGTACCTCAAGGCCGACGGCGGCGCGAACACGAGCGACCCTTCGAAGAACAAGGTCAAGAAGGTCATCCAACTCGGCGCGACCAACCACGGCACGACCATGAGCGGCATCGACATACTCGCCGACAAGCTCCACATACTGGAGCCCGGGGCGAAGCCCCTGGGGAAGGCGGGCGTCCAGCAGTACGAGAAGTCAGACTTCATCAAGGAGCTCAACGCCGACGGCGACACGGTTCCCGGGGTCGACTACACCGTGATCGCCACGAAGTACGACGAGATCACCACCCCCTGGCAGAGCACGTTCATGACGGCGGGCCCCGGAGCGACGGTGCAGAACATCACCTTGCAGGACGGCTGCTTCGTCGACTTCTCTGCCCATCTGAGCATGACGTACAGCCCGCGCGCGATCGGGCTGGTCAAACAGGCCCTGGATCCCTCAGCCCCGGCGGCTCCGTGCGTGCCGAGGGCGCCCGCCTTCTGATTCCGGCCCGACGGTCCGCCTTGGCCGATGACGATCGTCGGTCGGCACGGAGCAAGGAGCGCCACACCCGGGGAAGATCGAAACAGGACGCACATCAGTCTGCGTATCCCGGACGAGGACTACGACGCGCTGAAGCGCCGCGCCGAGGCCGAGCACACCACGGTCTCGGCCGTGGTCACCTCCCTGATCCGCCGCGACCCACGGCTGTACGGGGCCGGCGTCCGCGTCCGCGAGGACATCGCCCGCTACGGGGCACAGTTCGCCGAGGCGTTCCCCGACGAGGAACCGGACGCCTCGGCACACCGGACACAGGGGCCCGAGGCCGCCTGACGTGGAACTGCACGTCGACATGCCCTGGCTCCTGGAGATCCAGGCCGAGATCCTCCCCAAGGAACTCGCGGTGGCCGACTACTCCGCTCTGCGCGCCGCCGTCTGTCGCCACCAGGAGTCACAACCCCGGCTCGGCTACGTACCCGACGCCGCCTGGCGAGCCGCCGCGCTCCTCGAAACGCTCGCCCCGCTCCGCCCCCTCCCCGCCCGCAGTGCCTTCTTCGCCGCCATGGTCGTGGTGCGGTACATGGGGGACAGTGGCGAGAGCATCGATGCCCGCTACGGGGCTCTGCCCGATCTCGTTGCCGATGTCCGCGCGCAGCGCGCAGACGTCTATGACGCGGCCGACCGCATCCGTTCCTGGCGTATCTGACCCGCCGCCCAGCGTGCGGAACTCCGGCGTGCCGATAACCTCCGTCACCTGTGGGGGAGAGCGCCGAGGAGGTCGGGGCGGAGGATGCGCGACAGGCCGTCGAGGGTGGGTCGTTCGGGTGCGTCGATACCGTCGGCGGCCGCGTGAAATAGACGGTCAGATCGCGGTCCGGAAGACGCGAGGCGCTCAACGGGAGTTCGCCCCGCTCGCTCTCGCCGGCGCGGTGCGCAGCCAGATCGTGAAGGTGGCCGCGGCCGAGTTCGCCGTGGCGACCGGACTCGCCGCGGCGACCCAGCACGTCTCGCTGAGCAAACTCGTGGCCGGCGCGCCGACGGTGATCCCATGGACCACCGATCTGGGGGGGCGTCGCGCTCTGCGCCCTCGTCACCTTGGCCACCGCGTCGGGCGCGGTCAGACGGGCGACCCACCGGCGGGCAACCGAAGCCGTAGGCATCCGCGAATAGAACACGGCCGGCACCACATGCGACCCCCGCCAGCAGTTGGCTTTCCCGATCTCGTCAGCGACGGCCGACCCGGCGAGTGCACGGAGCCAACGTGCTCGGTGCTCTGGCCAAGCACTGGCGCTGTCGAAGACGGTGAACCTTTTGACTCACTCGCGGCAGCCCGGCGCTTCCCGAACCGGAGCGCAGATGCTGTCCGTTCGTTCTCACCGACAGAGCCAGGCAGCGCCCGGTCTTCCAGCGGCAGTCTCCACGGCTGGCTACCGCGACCAACATCCGCTAGCTCCCGGCGCGGCATCGTCACTGGCTTGCCGAAACAGTGCGGGCTCAACCGGTGGACGAGGTGCTCCAGGAAGGCTCCGACGCCGTGATCACACCAGTCTCGGCGTGATCGTCTCGCCCGGGGCCGACACCTACGCGACGGTCATCCACCGATCCCGGTCACGGTCGACGCCAACGACAGGAGCACCGCACCCAAGCACCCCCACAAGGCCGTAACATCGCAGCTCGTGCTACATCGGCACCATCGTCTGACCGGATGGGTGCAGCCCCGGCAGCAGCCAGTCCTGGAAGGGTGCGAGCACCGCCAGCACCAGGAACGCCACCCCCATGACGCGGGCCAGCTGCGGGCCTCGGTACCAGAGCTTCTCCAGGAAGATCAGCGCCGCCAGCCCGCCCATCGCCGCGATGTTCATGACTCCGAGCGGGATCAGCACCACCATCAGCGCCCAGCAGCAGCCCAGGCAGTACCCGCCGTGGTGCAGCCCCACCCGCAGGTCCCGGACCGGTGACCGGTACGAGGCGTAGCGCATCAGCTGGGCCATCGGGCTGCGGCAGTGCCGCAGGCAGATGTTCTTGAGCGGGCCCAGCTGGTAGAGCCCGGCCAGTGCGAACGCGGCCGCCGCGATCCACTTCCCGGTCTGCGGATCCCGGTCGACCAGGTGCCCGGTGAGCGCCAGCCCGCCGTACGCGAGCAGCCCGAAGGCCGTCCAGACCAGCAGGTAGCCACCGAGGAACTCGGTCATGCGCGCCGCCCGCGTCGCCCCGCTGGACTGCCGGGCGATCCCCTTCGCCCAGGTCACCGCGACGGGGGCAACGGACGGCAGCATCATCGCCGCCATCATGACGACCCACAACAGTAGGAACAGCGGCAGAGCCATCCCCATCGTGCCGGGCTCGATCCCCATGTCCAGCGCCTGGCCCACGGTGAGCAACCAGGCCAGGGCGGCGATCAGGACGATCAGCGCCCAGGCGACAGCGAGGTCGCGGGCCGGCAGCAGCACCCCCGACCGCAGCGGATGGTCGTTGGTAATAGGGCGCTGGACGGTTCGCATGATGCTCTCCTGCCGGGCCCTTCCAGAACAGCACGGATCCCGCCGTGGCGAAACCCCGGCACGAGCCGGCTCCCGTCGGCCGCCCATGACAGCGAACGGCGCCGACCGGTGGTCACCCGTCGATCAGAAGCGCAGGATGGAGGTGAGGAAGTCAATGACCTGTCCGGCCGCTGGGCGCGGCGGTAAACAGTTGGATCGCAAGGCTGACGTTCTGCTCCCCCCGGCCCGCCGGAGCGGCTCTGTGAGGAGTGAGAACGATGTCAGAGGCCGCAGCGGTCGTTCCTGCGTGGCATGTCGCAGGCGACTGGTTTGATGTGTGCAAATGCAATATCCCATGCCCGTGCTCGTTCGCCAGGCCGCCCACGTTCGGTGACTGTGACGGCGTTCTGGTGTGGCACATACGCGAGGGCAACTACGGCGAGGAACGGCTGAACGACCTCAACGTGCTGATGCTGGCCTCCTTCGTTGGCAACGTGTGGGCCGAGCACTCCGATGCGTACGCGGCTGTATTCCTCGACGAGCGCGCCGCGCCGGGACAGCTGGACGCACTACAGATGATCTTCGGTGGCCAGGCCGGCAGCTGGCCCGCGCAGATGGTGACCATGCTCGCGCCACAGATGCGGGGCATGGGCACCGCGCCCATCGAGGTCGAGATCGACACGGACCTCGCCACCTGGCGGGCCGCGATCCCCGGAAAGGTCGACGCCCGCGCCGAGGCACTCACCGGCCCGACGACCCCGCACGGCGCCCGGGTCCAGTCGACCAATCTGCCAGGCAGCGAGACCGGCCCCGGCCAGCTCGCCACCTGGGGCCGTGCCGGCACCGACCGGGTCGACGCCTTCGGCTTCACGTGGAACAGGACAGGCCAGTCCAGCAAGACCATCACCTTCGACTGGTCCGGCCCGGACTAACTGACGGAGCACCCATAGGGGCCGTACCACGACATCTGCCCAGCTGCTGCGACCAGACCGGGCATCACACTCATTCGGTGCCGGTGCCGGTGCCGGTGCCGGTGGCGTAGCCAGCAAGCGGCACCGCGGAAGGCATCTACTCCACGGCCCGAGCACGGCTTTCCCCGAGGTGAAGCTCATCCCATGAAGCTCCGGACCGTGCACGGTGCGCGGTCCGACGACGGCTGCCAGGAAATGCCGTCGGCATCCGGCCACGGCCTTGGCGCAGCGCGGCGCTGCCCGTCTCCTCTACGAGGAGACGGCGTGCTTCGAAAAACGCGGTGCGCCATCCCTCTGAGGTCGTCGAACGCGAGAGCCGACGCGTCTATACCGCCTACCGCAGCGACTTGGAGGCACTGGCCCAGGAGATCGTGGGCAGCGCGGTCCTGGTGGGCGCCACCACCAAGGAGATCCGCCCGATCTGCGTGCAGGACTTTCTGGCGGGCAAGACCGGCGGATACGCCCCGCCACGGGCTTGGTCGATCTCCTGCTGGACCGCCCTGAACTCGACGCCAAGCGGCGCCGCGCGATGGCTGCCACGGAGCGGCTCCTCGCATTGCAGTGACATGGCATTGAGGCAGACCAGAGGACCGGGGCGCTCATCGCTGAGCGCTCCCCAAGGCTGCGGATCATCCTGCTGAACGAGGGGAAGCTGCTCGGCCAGCCGGTTGAATTCCCGCTTTGGCGGGCGGTCCGTCCGCTCGCCACGGTCATCGACTTCACCGCCTATGAGTCGCCGGCGCGGCTCATGCGCAGCTTGGCGAAGCTCGCTCAACGCAATGACCCGCCGTTCTGGAAATGCGGCCCATCTGCATGATCTCCGAGCGGTGGCCACGGGCCATGCTCTACGGACAAGGCGTTGTCGGCGTCAGAGGCTAAGCGGGTTGGTCGAAGTCACGTGCTGATCCTTTCGGTTGCCGAGGCGCCGACTTGGGGTGGAGGCGCAGGGAAATAGGGCTGCACGGGCGGTCGGGCTGCGATAGAACCGGCCCATGGATGAGCAGCGTTTGCCCGGAGGCAGGACGGTGGGGGCGGTACGCGTTGGTGACACGGTCCATCGGCCCGTGCGGCCGTGGACGCCTGCGGTGCACGCGGTGCTGCGCCATCTGGAGGCGGTGGGGATGGATGGTGCGCCCCGGGTCCTGGGAAAGGACGAGCAAGGCCGTGAGGTCTTGACCCATCTCGACGGAGAGACCGCGGGTGAGGAACTTCCCTGGCCTGCCTGGGTGTACTCGCCGACCGCGCTGGAGGCCGTGGGGAGGTGGGCCCGGCGACTGCACGACGCGACGGAGTCCTTTGTTCCGCCATCGGATGCGCGCTGGCTCGCCGGGCAGAGGTGGCGGCCCGGCCTCGTCATCGGTCATCACGACGCCGCTCCTTGGAACGTGGTCTGGCGCGACGGGAGCCTGGTGGGCTTCTTCGACTGGGACACCGCGGGACCTTCGACGCGGGAGTTCGACCTGGCCTTCATGGCATTGACATGGGTTCCGCTGCACGCGCGCAGTTTTGCCGAGCGGACCGGTTTCACCGCGTTCGAGGACCGGTCCCGGCGCCTGCATCGGTTCCTCGAAGCCTACGGATACGAAGGCGACCGCTCGGCATTCGGAAAGGTGGTTGCTACGCGGGCCCGGACCAACGCGGAAGTCATCCGGTGCATGGCCGCCGACGGTGATCCCGTCTACATGGCGCTGGAGCCGGTTGCCGCGGAACTGCACCAGGCTGCTCTCGAAGTCGATGCACTGCCCGCCGCCTTCTGGCGTCCGACACACTTAAGCGGCTTCGACGCCGTTCGGTACTGATCCTCGGATTCGGTCGCGGTGCCGCGGCATGGCCCGGTCGACAACCTTGCCGATGGCGTCGATGCTGGTCTGGGTACGCGTTGGGTAGCCCTGGTACTTCGCCTGGCGCCAGACCAGTTCGATGTCGTTCAACTCCGGTCTGTATGGCGGCAGATAGAACAGTTCCACCCCGATCTTCACCAGTTGGCGGCGGCGTCCTTTGAACGCCTTGGCCACGTGCGCGGAGGCGTTGTCGAGCACGACGGTGCACGGTCTGCGTCGTTTCCAGACCGGCATGACGTCGACGCTGAGCCCGTCGGCGGCCAGATCCAGCACCCCTGCGCCGCCGTCCAGCCCCGCCAGGCGGACAAGGACGAACTCCAGCAGCACGTCGGCATCGATCTTCCCACTGGTGTGCTGCCACAGAAGGTCCGGCTCGGTGCCGACGATCTTCGTGCCGAGCACGTTGACCCGGCGGTTTCGGGTGTCCTCCTTGGGCGCTGCGGCCCGCTGTCCGACAGGGCCGGGGCGCTCCAGGTGATCCCGGCCCCGGCGGACTCGTCCAGCAACTCGGCCAGCGCGGCCCGGTCGCCGGGCCCGAGAAGCCTTGCTGGCCGACCCGGGCGCGAGGCATCGGGTAACGCCGCGATCCCGCCGTCCACGAAGCGGTGGACCGCGGCACGGACGGTGACCGGACGGCACTCCAGCAGATCGGCAACCTCGGCCGTGGTCCTGCCGCGATCGAGGAAGCGGATGCACTCGGCCCGCTGCCGGGTGTAGCCGGTCAGATCGCGGCGGGCCAGCAATGCGTGCGGGTCACGGCGCTGATCGTCAGTCAGCTCGACACAGAGGCTCCTCGGCATGGCATCCCTCTCAAAGAACGCCTACCCAACGAACCCAATTTCGCCGGATCCGCTTAGCTGGCTCCATGCGGGTCGATCGCACGGACTTGACCGGTGTCGACGCACTCGAAGCGGGTGTCGAGACCGGTGCAGATCTCCATCATCCGCGCGGCCATAGAGGGGGAGCAGCGGGGTCTTCTGGATCGCGCCCACGCGTACGACGTGCGGCGTCCTGACGGCCGCCTGGATGAGTGTCGTACCGGGCCGGGCGGTGCCGTGGCTGCGACCACCGCCCGACCCGGGGTTTCAGGGGCCCGCGACGAGTGAGGGGTGCTCGTGCTCGCAGGTGTCGTCGATGCCGTAGGTGTCCCAGGCGGGGAACGGGTCCACGGGCGGCGTGCTCTCGCCGCCCGCCATGAGGCAGTCGGCCAGGGCCGCTTGCAGGGCGTCCGCATTCAAGTCCGTACCGATGAAGACCAGCTCCTGAGCCTGGGGGCTCTCGGTGTCGCGGGCGGTGGAGGGTTCGAAGCGGGCCACGGAGCCGACCTGTGACCACAGGCCCGTCACATGCGGGCGGCTGGCCAGGGTGAAGAAGCCCTTGGAGCGCAGGATCTGCCCGTAGGTTCCGGTGTCGAGCTCCTCGGTCACGAACGTCCACAACCGGCCAGGATGGAAGGGGAGTTGGGAGCGGAAGACGGCGGAGGAGATGCCGTATTCCTCCGTCTCGGGTACGTGATCCCCGTTGAGTTCCATGACCCAGCCCGGCGCCTGCTGGGCCCGCTCCAGGTCGAAGAGCCTGGTGCCGAGGACGTCGCCGAGAGGTACGCGGCCGTGGGTGGCGGGGACGATCCGTGCGGCCGGGTTGAGGCGGGCGAGGGTTGCCCGCAGCCGGTCGGCGGACTCGGCGTCGACCAGGTCGAGCTTGTTCAGCACGAGGACGTCGGCGAACTCGATCTGGTCCATCAGCAGGTCACTGACGGTGCGTTCGTCGTCCTCGTACTGGTCCAGGCCGCGCGCGACCAGTTCGTCGCCGCTCGCCAGCTCGGGCAGGAAGTTCGCCGCGTCGACGACCGTGACCATGGTGTCCAGGCGGGCCAGATCTCCGAGCGTGGCCCCGTCGTCGCGGGGGAACGCGAAGGTGGCGGCCACCGGCATCGGTTCGGAGATGCCGGACGACTCGATCAGGAGATAGTCGAACCGCCCCTCACGAGCCAGCCGGTCAACCTCCTCAAGGAGGTCGTCGCGCAGGGTGCAGCAGATGCAGCCGTTGGTCATCTCCACCAGCCGCTCCTCGGTGCGCGACAGGGCGGCCTCACCGCCCCGCACCAGGGCGGCGTCGATGTTGACCTCGCTCATGTCGTTGATGATGACGGCCACCCGCAGGCCCTCGCGGTTGCCGAGGGCGTGATTGAGCAGCGTGGTCTTGCCGGCGCCGAGGAAGCCGGACAGAACGGTGACGGGCAGCCGGCCGAGGCGGTCGTAGGTCACCGTGCTCAGCCTCCGGGGCGCAGCAGGCCGCGCTCGTACGCCTTCACCAGCCGCTGCGGCACCAGGTAGGACGTGCCGTCCACGGTGATCGGCACCAGCTGCGGTGTGGTGGCTTTCCACTGCGCCCGGCGGTGACGGGTGTTGCTGCGGGACATCTTCCGCTTGGGTACGGCCATGGGGGTCTCCTGGGTGGGGTGGGTCGACTGCGCCGAGGCTATATGAAAATGGATTCCATTACCAAGTGCCCTGCCCCTCGGGTCCTGGCAGCCGATCCGCCCGGTTGGTACGAGCAAAGGCAACCCGGAGCGGCAACAGGTGAGCATGTACTTCTCGGCTGTCGTGTGCGGCTGCCGGCCCTCGGTCGAGTTCGCCATGAGCGCGAGCGGAGGTGCCTCATTGGGTGGCCCTCGCAGAACGGTCCGTCCCGGGTCTCCTGCGCCCGCGCGGCATTGATCGACGGGCGCCGGGGCACGGAGCGCCCAACCGCGGCCTGGGCAGAAGAGGCACGGGCGGCTGTCCCAGCAGGAGTGCGATGAGTACGGCTTCAGCGCGTTCGTCAGGCGGCGTGACCGCCCTGCCCGATGCCGCCCGGGAGTTGGTGTCGGCCGAACGCTGTCTCGCCGCCTCCCTGGACACTGGCGCCCGGAACACGGTGATCGTTGCCACCAGCCCACCAGCCCACCAGCCCACCAGCCCACCAGCCCACCAGCACATCGCCTCGCCTTGGCCGAGACGGCGGCGGGGAACGCGAGCACCCAGGCGATGCGCGGGCCGGTCGTGTGAGTGTGACTGTGCCCGTGGTCGTGCGGGTCCTCGTCCTCGTCCCCGTCTTCACCCTTGTCCGGCGCCTCCCGTGCGGACCTCACACCCGCTGTCGCCCCCAGCAGGACGAACACCGCCCCGGACGCGATCAGATACGGCCGCAGGCTGGGCTGTACGTAGCGCAGGTACAGGGCGCTGAACAGCGAGATCCGCAGTACCGCGGCGCCCAACAGGAGCATCAGCACGGCCGGCCCGTAACGCCTCACAGCAGCCACCATCCCACGAGCACACTGCTCACCACGGCGACCATCCAGGTCACCGACGAGAACCGGACGGCGAAGGCCCGGCCGAACGTGCCTGCCTGAAGGGCGATCAGCTTCAGGTCGGCCATCGGTCCGACAGCCATGAAGACCAGCCGAGCGGTCGGTGGGAACCCGCTCAGCGACGCGGCCACGAACGCGTCGGCCTCGCTGCACACGCACAGCACCACGGCGAGCAGCGCCAGGAGCGGGACGGACAGCCAGGTGGATCCCGTGAAGACGTCGAGGACCGAGCGCGGCACCGCGATGTTGAAGGTCGCCGCAGCCGCCGAGCCGAGCACGAGGAACCCTCCGGCGTGCAGGAAGTCGTGCTGCAGCCCGTCCGTGAAAGCCCCCGCGCGGAAGGTCCCGGACCCTGTTGTACGAGTCTTCGGCAGCCGCAGCCACTCCTGGCGTCCGAAACGCGCCCACAGCCAGCCCATCACGACGGCCGTGGCGAGGGAGACCACGAGCCGAGCCCCCACCGTCAGCGGCTGCCCGCGGAACGCGATCGATGTGGCGATCAGGACGACCGGGTTGATCGCGGGCGCGGAGAGCAGGAACGCGAGCGCGGCGGCCGGGGCGACCCCGCGGCGCATCAGACCGGCGGCCACCGGCACGGACGCGCACTCGCACCCGGGCAGCACCGCACCGGCCGCGCTCGCGACCGGCACGGCGAGCGCCGGGCTGCGCGGCAGCAGTCGGCTGAAGGCACGCTCGGGCACGAGGGCACCGATCGCCGCGGAGACGACCGTGCAAAGCAGCAGAAACGGGACGCCTTGGACGACGACGGCCGTGAAGAGCGTCCACCAGGCCGCGACGGGTGGGGTGTAGAGGTCGAGCGCGAGCGCCGGCCCGAGAACGCCGGCGACCGTGACGATCGCGCCGGCCGAGGCTAGCGCGAGGCCGCCGAGAACGGCGTACCCGAGCATCCGCCCCACGAGCCGCCCGGCACCGGCGAGCCCACCCCGGCCCTGCGCATACTCCTGCTCGCTCACGCCACTCGCTTCGCTGTACGACACCACGGACGCGCCGCACCCCTAGCGAAGGATGCTGTGCCTGCGGGCCGGGCCCCGGACAGCACAAAGTCGTCAGCAGATGGCGATTCGCACTCGCAACGTCCTGGCGATCGTCTCCGGCTCGCCGAGCCCTGTCGAGGCCGACCCGGAGAAGGCCCTCGACCACTTGACGCGCGGGGTGCCGCAGCTTCGGGCTATCGCGTGCTTCAGACGAAGGCAAGCGCGCGGTGCGCGACTCTGGTGCCATGCCCCAGAGCGAAGCGGTCCTACTAGTTGCGGCACAGGCGCCCTGCAGGCCCCGGACGCCGCCCGGCTCGCCGAGGCATCCGGCGTCTTCACCACGCTGGCCGACCCGACCCGGCTGCACCTGCTGTGGCTGCTCGCCCGCCAGGAGGCCGACGTCACGTCACTGAGCGAGCGGTGCGGGGCTTCGCGGAGGTGTGGGTGTGTGGTGCTCACGGGAGGCTGAGGGGGCGGTAGGCGATGATCCGGCTGCCGGCGGAGACGTACACGGTGTGGTTGGCGATGGATACACCGTTGCTGGCCAGCGCGGCCACGGCATCACTCGCGCCGTCGGCCGCCAGTGGTCGGCGCAGGACCTGGATCCCGGTCACCGTGTCGTAGGCGTCGAGGAAGCCGGCCGAGTCGGCGGTGTAGGCGACCCCGTCCGCGACGGCGACCGGCTGGTAGTGGATGCCGTCCGCGACGGGCGAGACCCAACTGGCTGTGCTCGCGCCCGGTTTGAAACCGACCATCAGGGTGCCCGGGGCGACGTCGGCATACACCTGGCCAGCCACGGGGTCGTAGGCGGTGGAGGCACCGTTGCAGACTAGACAGCCGACGCCGAGCAGGACGCGGCGCTCGCCTTCCATCGAGTCCGCTCGCACCACGTGGTAGACACCCGACTTCTGCAGCTCGCCGACGAGCAGTTCGCCCGTCGGGCTGCGGAACAGGTTCGGCGCCCCGCCGAAGTCCAGGTCCTGTTGCAGGCAGGCAATGCTGTCGCGTGCTTCCTGGAGCGGTGGCAGGAACGGCGGGAACGGCAGGAGGGGCGGGTTCTCCGGCAGAAGCATGCACGTCGGCCGCGTCAGATCGCGCACGATGGGGGCGTACTGGTCGATGAGTCCCTTGTAGGAGGCGACGATGCTGGCGAAGGTCGGCCTGTCCGGGGCCAGGTCGATCTTCAGGATCGCGTTGGTCCGCGGGTGCTCCTTCTGCTTGCTGAACGGGTTTCCGGTGCCGACGTAGGCGTATCCGGTCGCCGTGTCCACCGCGGGGGTGCTCCATATCCCGCCGCCCGCGTAACCGGCCGCCCGGTCGGCGTCCGGAATCGTGTAGGTGTGCTTGAGGAGTTGGCCGTCCGACTCCCGAAGGACAGTGAAGCCGCCCTGGCCGGTGGGGACTCCCTCGGGGCCGGAGAAGCCCATGATGATGGCCCCGCGGTACACGATCGGGCTGGCGTTGGTGTAGGCGCCGGGCTGCGAGTCCAGCGGTGGGCTCTGCCACAGCCGGCTCCCGGTCTTCGCGTCCAGCGCCAGCACATACGGCCCGCCCAACTTGTTCACCGCTACGAACACCTGCTGCCCGTCGACGGCGATCGTCGAGACGACCACGCCGGACCGGGTGCCCGTCTCGGAGACGGGCAGATCGATGTGGGTCCGCCACACCAGGCTGCCGGTTTCCGCCCCCAGGGCGACCACGTCGCCGGCCGCGTCACCGACAAAGACGCATCCCCGCGCGACGACCGGCGTGCTCGCGATGTCCTCGTAACCCACCACCTGCGTTCGGTTGCCGGTGTCGAAGACCCAGTGTGGCGCGAGCGTGGCGGCCTTTACCGGTGGTAGACCGCTCTCGTTCTGCTGCGTTCGGGTGTTGGAGTAGTCCCTCCCGTACATGGGCCAGTCGCCGCCGGGTGTCACCGGGGCGGAGCATCCCGGCGCGATCGGCGCGGCCGGCGCCGGGGAGGCCGGAGCACTGCTCAAGGTGACGGCCGCGGCCACAGCGATGACAGTTCTGACGAGATACCGCATGACAGTCCTCCTGATGAGAAGGAGCGGTGGTGTGATGATGCGTCGGGTGTACACGTCCGGGCCCTGTGCGACGGCGCCGGAGCACCGCTGGGCCACCACCCACGGTCAACTCGATGGGGAGATGGCAGGAGCACCGAGGCGACGTCGGATGTCCGACCATGCCTCCTTCTGCCGCGACGGTTGCTGGATTCAGGCGTTTTCTGAGCGCGCGGCGTGAGGGGAGTGTCCACCGACAGGTCAGATATGGCCATACAGGTGACTAGGCGCGTAGTTGCGCGAGGCAGAGCGCGCCTCGGCCAAGCGCCGAACAGTGCGGCATACACGTGACGGCGAACACGCAGAGTTCCCCGCGTGCCGAACATGCCTCCTGCGGCGCGGACTCATATGAGACAGCGCGGCCGCAACGGCGGCACCACGCTCCGTGCCGACCTGACAGGCACCCCCGCCGGGACCACGTGGGTCCCAGGGCCTGTTGCGCCCGCACCTTGGTGAACCATCAATCTCACGACGACGGGGCAATAGAAGGCGGGGGCGTCTTGGCCGGGAGGTTCACCCGATGGGTGAGCAACGGACGGTCGTGCGGACCGCTACCAGTTCGACGAGAACTCGCACTGCGACGAGGACTGGTACTGACCTAATTGTTGTCTACGGTCATGGCGTCGACCGTGATGCGCTATCGCGGCGAAGGAAGGGAGAGCATCCATGTTGCGAGGGCTTGCCACCGTCAGTTTCTGGACCGCGGATCTGGCGGCGGCGAAGAGCTGGTACACCGAACTGTTGGGTGTGGAGCCGTACTTCGAGCAACCTGGGTATGCCGAGTTTCGTCTCGGTGACTACCAGCACGAGCTGGGGTTGATCGACAGCCGCTACGCGCCTGCCAGCTCGGGCCCCTGGCAGGGCGGTGCTGTCGTGTATTGGCATGTGGACGACGTGAGCGCGGCTCTCGAAAAGCTGCTGGCCATGGGGGCGAAGGAGTACCAGCCGCTCACGGACCGCGGCGCGGGGTTCGTCACCGCCGCCGTGACCGATCCCTTCGGGAACGTCCTGGGTTTCATGCACAACCCGCACTACCTCGATGTGCTGGGCACGCGCCGGTGACAACAGGGGGTACGAGGCTGTCTCCGGCCGGTCCGTGACATGAGATGGGGCGCACGGGTTGGGTGAGTTGTGAAGCTGACCTGGGCCCGTACGGCCTGCTGCCATCCTTGGCTGCTCTTCACCGACCGGCTCGCAGCCACCCTCGTCCACCTGCGGCTGGGGATGCCGCACGCGGCCCTGGCCGAGCTGTTCGACGTGGACCGTTCCACGGTCTCTGCCGCGATCCGCGAGGTGCGTCCCCTGCTCGCGGCCCGGGGTTTCGCCGTCCCCGACCGCCCCGGCCTGCGCATGCCGTGCTCAGCGGCGCGCAGTCCCCGTGCCTTCGGAGCTGGTGACACCACCCCCGGGCCATGCACTCGACAAGGGGAGGTAGTCATGCCAACTCCGAAGGCCGGTAACCCCGTTGCGGGGCTACGAAGACGGCAATGGGGGGCGGCGGCCGCTCTCCTGGGTGGACGGCCTTGGAGATCACGTCACATCTCCAGGGGCGGACGTCCGGAGTCCGCCGGGAGGATCAAGCCTCCTGCGGTGCAGGCGCAGGGTGCTCGCCCGATCCGCGGACGATCAGCCGGGTGGGAACGGTGATGGTGCGGGCGCGGGAGCGGTCGCCGTCGAGGCGGGCCAGGGCGGTGGCCGCTGCCGTTCGGCCGATTTCCTCGGGATCCTGGGCGACGACGGTCAGGGCGGGTTCGAGTGCCTCGGCGAGCGGGATGTCGTCGAAGGCGACGACGGCGATGTCCTTCCGCTTGCTGCGGGCGAGTTCGGCGACTGTGCCCAGCGCGACGATGTTGTTGCCGGCGAACAGGGCTGTGGGCGGATCGGCCAGGCCGAGCAGCCCGGAGGTCGCGGTCATGGCTCCCTGCTGGTCGTGGGCGTTGGTGACCAGCGCACGGTCGTAGGGCAGATCGGCCTCCTGCAGGGCCGTACGGTATCCGGCCAGGCGTTCGCGGCGGGTGTACAGCTTCACGGGCAGGTCGCCGACGAAGCCGATGCGCCGGTGGCCGTGGCCGATCAGGTGGGCGACGCCGTCATGGGCCCCCGCACGGTTGGAGCTGACGATGCTGTCTGTGGACAGACCGACTCCCGGACGGTCGAGGAACACCACGGGCAGTCCCGCCGCGCGGTGGCTTTTGAGGTGGGAGTGGTCGGCGCCGACGGACGGCACGATCATCAGGATGCTGACGCGGCGGGCGAGGAACTTGGACGTCAAGTCGCGTTCACGGTCGGGGTCTTCGCCGGACGAGCCCATGAGCAAGGTCAGGCCGCGGTCGCGGACGGTGGCCTCTATGCCG
Organism: Streptomyces sp. NPDC001415; assembly: GCF_053597395.1. Taxonomy (NCBI): domain Bacteria; kingdom Bacillati; phylum Actinomycetota; class Actinomycetes; order Kitasatosporales; family Streptomycetaceae; genus Streptomyces; species Streptomyces sp. NPDC001415. The sequence continues at coordinate 60,334 of NZ_JBSFIE010000031.1, read as the reverse complement.
CCGGCCACGGCCCCGAAGAAGGGGTTGCCGAGGTCGGGGACAACCAGTCCGATGGTGGTGTCGGGTCCGCCGACGCGGATGTTGCGCGCCATGAGGTTCGGCTGGAAGCCGAGCCTGGCTACGGCGGTGAGAACCTGCTCCCTGGTTCGCGCGGAGACGGGTCCGTCCTCGTTGAGGACACGGGAGACCGTCTTGGCGCTGACCCCTACTTCTCGGGCGACATCGGCCAGGGTGGGGCGGCGGCTCGCTGCCATGGAGGAAAACGTCTCCTGGGGTGCTCCCGGGTTCCAGCCGCGGCCTCGGCCGGAACATGCGAGAGCTGGTCGTGCGGTCAGGTGGCCTGGACTCCCGCGGCCTTCGCCGCCTGGGAGTCCGCTACGACAGTACCGCCGGCCTCATCGAGGGTGAGTGCCCCGGTCATGATGGCGACGACCTCTGCCATGGAGTAGGCGGACGGCTTGATCAGGGCGGCGCGCCGGCCCAGCCGGTGGACGTGGATGCGGTCGGCGATCTCGAAGACGTGGGGCATGTTGTGGCTGATGAGCACAACTGGCATGCCCTTGTCGCGGACGCGGCGGATGAGGTCCAGGACCTGGCCGGACTCCTTGACGCCGAGGGCGGCGGTGGGTTCGTCCATGACGACGACGCTGCGGGCCCAGGCAACGGAACGGGCCACCGCCACGGCTTGGCGCTGACCGCCGGAAAGCGTCTCGACGGCCTGCGTGAGCGAGCGCAGGCCGATCTTCAGGTCGGCCATGTGCTCGGCGGCCTCCTGGCGCATGCGCTTCTTGTCGAGCATGCGGAAGACACTGCCGAGGACACCTGGGCGGCGCAGCTCCCGGCCGAGGAACATGTTCGAGGCGATGTCCATGGAGGAGGCCACGGCGAGGTCCTGGTACACCGTCTCGATGCCGTGCGCGCGGGCGCTCTGCGGGCCGGAGAAGGTGATGGGTTCGCCGTTCAGGCGTATCTCGCCGGCGTCGGGAACCAGAGCGCCGGTGAGCGCCTTGATGAGGCTGGTCTTGCCGGCGCCGTTGTCGCCGATGACGGCGAGGACCTCGCCGGGCAGCAGTTCGAAGTCGGCGCCGTCGATGGCGGTGACATGGCCGTAGCGCTTGACCAGGCCGCTGGCCTGGAGGACAGGCGTGGGGGGCGTGGTGGCAGTCATCGTGCCTTCTTCCGGGAGATCTGGTCGACGGTCACCGCGAGGATCACCAGCACGCCGGTGATCAGGGTCTGGTAGATGGAGGCGACGCCCATCAGCTGCAGGCCGTTGCGGAACACGCCGACGATGAGAACGCCGATGAACGTGCCCAGGACCGAGCCGCGGCCGCCGAAGAGGCTGGTGCCGCCGAGAACCACGGCGGTGATGCTGTCGAGGTTGTCGGTCTGCCCGGCCTGCGGGTCGCCGACGCCGGTGCGGGAAATCAGCAGCAGGGCGGCGACGCCGTACAGCAGGCCGGCCACGGTGTAGATGCCGATGGTCAGGCGGGAGGTGCGGATGCCGTTCAGCCGCGCCGCCTCCTGGCTGTTGCCCAGGGCGTAGACGTGCCGGCCCCAACCGGTGCTGCTCAGCGCGTAGGCGAGGAGGAGGAACAGCGCGATGGTGACCAGGGAGCCGTACGTGATGTCGGTGTGCCCGAGCGGGAAGGTCTGCCCGAGAGCCGTCAGCGGGCCGGGCAGGCTGGTGACGGTCTGCTCCTCGGAGTAGATGTGCGTCAGCGCGAACGCGACGTTGAGCATGCCGAGGGTCACGATGAACGGCGGCAGCGGGATCTTCTGCACCAGCAGCCCGTTGAGCAGGCCGAAGCCGCCGCAGACGGCCAGACCCAGCGTGATGGCGAGGAGCGGGGGCAGGGTTCCCTCGGCCGCCATCTTGGCCATCATGATGCTGCCGAACGCCATCACGGCACCGCACGACAGGTCGATGCCGGCGGTGAGGATGATCAGGGTCTGGCCGATGGCGAGCGTGCCGACCACCATGACCTGCTGCACGATCAGCGAGAAGTTCCCGCCGGTGAGGAACTGGTCGCTGGAGAGGGAGAAGAAGACACAGGCCAGAAGGAGGGCGGCCAGCGGGCCGGTGGTCGGTGCCGTGAGCAGTCTGCGGACCGTGGTCGGTGCCGTGAGCTCGGCGTACGGCGTCGTCGTGGCTGTCATACGAAGTCCTTGTCGGAAGACAGATGTCCTTGTCGTCAGGACATGGGGGGCGGCCGTCCCGGGGCGGGGAGGTACGGGGCCGGCCGCCCCGCTGAGGGAAGAGGCGGCGAGAGTACGGTTCCTCGTGGGCGGCTCAGCCCCAGCAGTTCTGCAGGCCGTAGCCGGTGTCCTTGGAGGTGGCGCCCGCCTGCGCCTTGTCGGTGATCAGGGTGACGCCGGTGTCGGTGTAACCCGACGCCTTCTTGCCGTCCTTGGCGTACGTCACGACGGCCTTGACGCCTTCGGCGGCCATCTTCAGCGGGTACTGCTGCGAAGTGGCGGCGATCTTGCCGTCCTTGACCGCCCGAGTGCCGGTGCAGCCGCCGTCGACGGAGACGATCAGGACGTCCTTCTCCCGGCCCTTGGCCTTCAGGGCGGTGTACGCGCCCAGCGCGGCCGGTTCGTTGATCGTGTAGACGACGTTGATGCCGGGCGCCTTCTGCAGACAGTTCTCCATCGCCGTCTGGCCCTTTGCCTGGTCGCCGCCCGTGTCCTGGGCGCAGGCGACGTCCTTGTCGGTGGCGCCGAAGCCCTTCAGGAAGCCGTCGTGCCGCTGGACGCCGACGGAGACGCCCGGTGCGAGGTCGAGGGTGGCTATCTTCGCCGTCCTGCCCTTCATGGCGGCTTTGGCGTACTCGCCGACCAGCTCGCCGGCCGTGAGGTTGTTGGTGGCGAAGAGGGCGTCGACCGCGCTCTGCGGTTCGGTCGGGGTGTCCAGCGCGATGACCAGGACGCCCTTGGCGCGGGCCTTCGCGACAGCGGGCACGATCGCCTTGGAGTCGCTGGGGGTGATCAGGATGCCCTTCACTCCGGAGGCGACCATGTTCTCGACGGCGGTGACCTGCCCGGCGTTGTCGCCGTCGAACTTGCCTGCCGCGGTGACCAGTTGGGCGCCGTTCTCCTTGGCGGCCTTCTCCGCGCCCTCCTTCATCTTCACGAAGAACGGGTTGGTGTCGGTCTTGGTGATCAGGCCGACCTTGACGCCGCCGGAGCCGGAGCTCGCGGAGCCCGAGCCCGAGCCGGAACCGCAGGCCGTCAGGGTGAGGGCCGCGATGCCCGTACAGGCGGCGATTCTGAGGAGGGTGGGGGTCAGACGAGTGGTGCGCGACATGAACGACTCCTGCTGGATCACGAGCGGCGCGGTCGGCATCGGAGCATGCCGTCCGAAGATGTCATCGTTGACTTATGTCATCGTTGACACTGCATGGCGAGGATGATGGACTCCGCATCCCGGCAACGTCAATGCCTTCCCCCCCGTCACAAATCGGCAACGTCGCGGCCGCAACCACCACGCAGCCACCCAGCGATTGCTCGCAATGTGTCGACTTGACTCATATGTCCATAAAGAAGGGCAGCCCATGAACCCGAGCCAGATCACCGTCCTGGGAGAGTGCGTCGCGGACGCCTTCTGCGAGCCCGCGAGCGCCTCGAACGAACTCGCCCTGCGGGTGCTGCCCGGCGGCGGACCTGCGAACACGGCCGTGTCCCTGGCCCGCCTCGGCACCGGCGCCCGTTTCCTCGCGCGCCTGTCCGGCGACGTGTTCGGCCGCCTGTTCCGGGCCCACCTGGAGGAATCCGGGGTGGACCTGTCGTGCGCCGTCCCGGCCGCCGAACCCAGCACGCTGGCCGTGGCGGAGCTGGACGCCCAGGGGCAGGCCGCGTTCTCCTTCCACGCGCAGAACACGGCCGACTGGCAGTGGACGGCTCAGGAACTGGCAGCAGTGGATCTGTCCAGAACCGCCTGTGTACACACCGGCTCCCTCGCGCTGGTCCGCGAGCCCGGCGCGGCGGTGGTGGAGGAGTTCCTGGCGGCGGCCTCTGCCCGGGCCACCATCAGCATCGACCCCAACGTACGGCCGCTACTGGTGCGCCCCGACGTCTATCGCGCCCGCCTGGCGCACTGGTGCGCCCTCGCCGACATACTGCGGCTGAGCGAGGACGACCTCGAACTGCTCCTGCCCGGAACCTCACCGGAGCGGGCCTGCGACATCTGGCACGCCGCCGGAGCCCGGCTCGTCGTGATCACGCGCGGGGTCGACGGCGCCCTGGCCTCCCTCGACGGCGAACGGCTGCAGGTACCGGCGGTGGCGACGCAGGTGGTGGACACAGTCGGGGCGGGGGACTCCTTCACCGCCGGCCTGCTGCACCACCTCGGCACCCGCGGACACCTCGGCGGCCGGCTGGCCGGCCTCGATCTCGGCGAGGTGGCCCAGGCGTGCCGGTTCGCCGCTCGGGTCGCGGCCCTGACCTGCTCGGCCGCCGGTCCCAACCCGCCCTGGCAGAGCCACCTGGACCGATTGACGACAGTCGGCGGCAACTGACGCGACCGGGACCCGCGCGGGCCAATCACGCCAGAACTGTTGACGTGTTGACCGGATCACGCACATCATCGGGCCATCGATGTCATCGATGACACAAGTCAACGATGACACCCCTGGCCGACGGCGTGGACGACGGTGCCGGCCGGGGCGCCACCTTTCGGTCCGTCCGTGCCAGAGCCGCAGTCTCCGGTGCGCGGACGGCCGCGGCACAGGAGACCCGATGAGCTCTCGACGTGTGTTCCGGCACGCCCGTGTGTGGACGATCGCGGCCGTGGCGGCGGTCTGCGCGCTGTCCGCGGCCCTGCCCGCTCCCCGGGCCGTCGCCGCCGACGCCCCTCCGTATACCGAGACCTACCGCCCCCAGTTCCACTTCACCCCGGAGAAGAACTGGATGAATGACCCCAACGGTCTCGTGTACTACGAGGGCGAGTACCACCTCTTCTACCAGTACAACCCCAACGGCGACACCTGGGGCGACATGTCCTGGGGCCACGCGGTGAGTACGGACCTCGTGCACTGGAAGCGACTGCCGCTCGCCCTGTCGTACGACGACAAGGAGATGGTCTTCTCCGGCAGCGCGGTGGTCGACTGGAACAACACCACCGGTTTCGGCAGCAAGCAGAACCCGCCCATGGTGGCGGTCTACACCAGCCACTCCAAGTCCACCGGTACACAGGCCCAGTCGCTCGCCTACAGCACCGACCGCGGCCGCACCTGGACCAAGTACCAGGGCAGTCCCGTCATCGACATCGGCTCCAAGGACTTCCGCGACCCCAAGGTCCAGTGGTACGCCCCCACCAAGAGCTGGCTGATGACGGTGTCGCTGTCCGCCGAGCACAAGGTGCGCTTCTACTCGTCCAAGAACCTCAAGGACTGGGAACTGCTCAGCGAGTTCGGGCCGGCCGGCGCGACGGGCGGTGTGTGGGAGTGCCCTGACCTGTTCCCCCTCGCGGTCGACGGGGACGAGAAGCGCATCAAGTGGGTCCTGGTCGTCAACATCAACCCCGGTGGGATCGCCGGCGGTTCGGGCGCCCAGTACTTCATCGGTGACTTCGACGGCAAGACGTTCACCGCCGACGACAAGGGCACCTACACCCCGCCCGCCGGACAGGTCGTGCAGGGCTTCGAAGGAGCCGGCTACGGCACCTGGACGACCACCGGCACCGCGTTCGGCGACGGTCCGGCGGCCGGAGCGCTGGACGGCCAGAGCACGGTGACCGGCTTCGACGGCACGGGCTTCGCCAACAGCTTCCACTCGCACGACTCCGCCACCGGCACCCTCACCTCACCCCCCTTCACCGTCGGCAGCAAGTACCTGAACTTCAAGGTCGGCGGCGGCCGGCACCCGCACGAGGCCGGCACCGTTCTGGAGCAGGGCCCGCCGCCCGCGGGCACGCTCCTCGCCGACTTCGAGGGCGGCACCTACGGCGGCTGGACCACGGCCGGCGACGCCTTCGGCACCGCACCAGCCACCGGCACCCTCCCCGGCCAGCAGGAGGTCTCCGGCTTCCTCGGAAACGGCCTGGTCAACACCTACCTGAACGGCGACTCCGCCACTGGCACCCTCACCTCGCCCGAGTTCACCATCGACAAGCACTATGTCGACTTCCTCGTCGGCGGCGGCCACCACCCCGCCGGCCACGACAACCCGACCACCGTCGAACTCCTCGTCGACGGCAAGGTGGTCCGCAGCGACACCGGGCAGGACGCCGAGACGCTCAACTGGGCCTCCTGGGACGTCCGCGACCTCGCCGGCAAGAAGGCGCGGATCAGGATTGTCGACGACAACACCGGTAGCTGGGGCCACATCAACGTCGACCAGATCACCCTGTCCGACACCCGTGCCCAGCCGGTCTCCCGGGAGACGTCCGTCAACCTGCTCGTCGACGGCGAAGTCGTCCGCAGCGCCACCGGCTCCGACAGCGAGACCTTGGACTGGGCCTCCTTCGACATGCGTCCCTACGCCGGCAAGCAGGCGCGGATCCAGATCGTCGACAGGAACACCGGTGGCTGGGGCCACATCCTCGCCGACCAGTTCACCACCTCCAATGCCCCCGCCGAGTCCGTCGTGCAACGCGCCGACTGGGCCGACTACGGCAAGGACTACTACGCGGCGGTGTCCTGGGAGAACGTGCCCGGCGACAAGCGGTACATGATCGGCTGGATGAACGACTGGGAGTACGGGACGTCCATCCCCACCTCGCCCTGGCGTGGCGCGCAGAGCATCCCCCGCCAGACGGCCCTGCGCACCATCGGCGGCCGCGTCCGGCTGACCAGCGAGCCAGTGCCGGACGTGGCCTCGCTGCGCGAGGGATCCGCGGCGACGGCGACCGGCGTCACCGTCACGAACACCTCCCAGCCCCTGATCGGCCCCGCGGCCGAGGGCCAGGCACTCGACATCGAGGCGACGTTCACCCTGAACGGCGCCCAACGCTTCGGCCTGAAGGTGCGCACCGGCACCGGGCAAGAGGAAACCGTCATCGGATACGACACCACCACACAGGAGCTGTACGTCGATCGCACCCGCTCCGGTGCCGTCGACTTCAGCAGCGCCTTCCCCGGCATCCAGGCCGCGCCGCTGAAGGCCACGAACGGCAAGGTGAAGCTGCGGATCCTGGTCGACCGGTCGTCCGTCGAGGTCTTCGGCGGCAGCGGCGAGGCCGTGATCACCGACCAGATCTTCCCCCACCCCGACAGCCGGGGAGTGCGGGTCTTCGCCGAGAACGGCTCGGTGAATCTTGACAAGGCCGTCGTCTGGCACCTCGGCTCCGCGAACAACTGACAAGGACACACAACCGTGAAGAAGACCCTGCTCGCCGAGTTCACCGCCCGCGAGGGAGCGGAGGGCGAAGTCTCCCGCCTGATACGGGAGTACGCACAGAAGGTACGGGACGAGGACGGCAACCTCGCCTTCGACGTGTACACCAAGGAGTCCAGCCCGCGCGCCTTCTGGATCTTCGAGGTCTACCAGGACCAGGACGCGTTCCAGGCGCACCTGAAGGCCCCGTACGGCGGCCCGTTCAACGCCGCCCTCGCTCCGCTGATCGAGGAGGACGCCTCTGTCCTGACTTTCCTCGACCCCCTGGCCTGAGGTGATGGGCATGGCGTCGAAGTCACTGCGGCAGCGGGGTTGTCCGGCTGGTGGAAGAGTGACCGGGCTCGGGGCGACTTCGGGCAGAACTGATGGCGTCAGACGGCCGCCGTCGCGGTCTCGGCCCGTTCCGGGCGATGTGGCAGCAGCGCCACAGCCAGGACCGGGAAGACCGCAGGCACCAGCCACGGCACGGCGGCCGGCAGGCCCAGATCGAGCAGCGCGCCGGTGGCCGAGCTGCCCACGGGCACGATCACACGGCCCGTGGCGGCACGAAGCCGGCTGAACGCCCGGCCGCGCCCCCGTGACCGCCTGGATGTGGAGCCCGGCCGCCAGCCTTGCCGGAGGTGGACACCTTCCTGCACGGCGAACGGCACCCGCCTGCAGGCAGGTGCCGTTCGTACTGAGTCACGCACTGGGGCATCGTCATCCCAGGAATGCGACCCGTTGTTTCTGGCCGCGCACCAGGTCATTCCGGGAGCCGCGGTCATGTCCAGTATATCCCCGTATGGCCCACCGGCGTGTTGGCAAGTGATCATCGTAAAGCGGAGAGTGCGCGCCCTGTGTTCGCGGCCGGCGCGCGGCACCTGAACCGTACTTTTCGCGTACCAGCAGGGGGTGCGGGGTTGATCGGGGCTGCAATCATCTGGCTGTGGCCGGATGCCTGCCACGCATCCTCGTACGGCAGACGAAAAGAGCATCAAGGCGAGCGTGGCGGCGCGGGACCGCCTGGCTGTTCTGGCGGCTGGAAGCAGCACCACGATCCGCAGTCTCGTCGAGAACTCCGGCCGGGGGCCGACCGACCCGGCCGGAGTTCGAGGAGCGGCCCGCGCAGGCCCGCGCCGAACTCGCCCCGGCCCTGGGGCACCACGCCCAGCACCGAGGCGGAGTCCAAGGCCCGCACGCTTCTGGAGCGCCTCGGGCGAGCCGGGGCTTGGCAGTCGTGTAGTGGGGGCGACCGGGGTGGTCTTGGACCACACGGCCGCCACCGCGCTGCACGATCCGGAGGATCCGTTCAACGAGGCCGTCGCCGCGTTCTACATCCAGGCCTCCTGACGCCGGGGGCGTACGAGGGCACCGGAGTGCGGGCGGTCCACCCCGGCCAGTAGCCCCCGATCGCGCCTCCGGTCGCGTCGGAGGCAGCGTCTGATACGTGGTCACTCACAGGCCGGAGCCGGTTGTTCGTGGCGCGTCGCGCACCGACTGTTTCCGACAGTGGGGGCTTGGTGAAGTCAGCCCTGTGCCGGGCGACGGGTCCTGGGAGGGTTCTGGAGCGGCCGCGGGACCCCGCTCCATGTTGGGGGTCCTGCGGCCGGTCGGTGCACCAGACCGGGGGACGATGCGATGCGGGCTGTTCAACGACTGGACGGGGGGCGGGTTCCGCTGGGCTGCCGGACGGGGCGGCTGTTCCTGGGAGCGTTCCGGTGGTTGCCCGTCCGCGCTGCTCACAACGATGTCTGGCCCGGTTCGCGTACGGCTTGGCAGTCGCCCTGCCCGCTGCGGCTCGCGTGCAGGGGCTGGAGAGTGTGGCCTGTCATGCCGGGAGGGGGGATGAGTGCACGTAGGGTCCCGGGGCCGTGTCCGGACCCCGGGACCCTGGTGCACTCCCCAATGCGCGGGGTTCAACGGTTCTGCGCAGCCCCGGTCACTCCGCATCCCCTGCCCAGCCATTGCGGGTTCTGCAGGCTGGGCAGGGCGTGGCTCGTTCGGCTTGTGGTGCTGGCGCTTGTGGTGGGAGACCGGTTACGCCGCTCCATCCAGATCCGATGGTGTGTCAGAGGAGCTTCTGGGGGGCCTGGTACAGGGTGGTGGGTCCGAGGTTGCACTGGTTCTTGATGGTGCCGAGGCCGTGTCCGCCGATGCCCTCGCCCTCGGGCAGGGGGACCGCGCAGCGCAGGTCGACGGTGCCTTGCGAGGCGCCGTGGCCGTTGAGGATGCCGCCCGACCCGCCGGTGATGGTGGTGTCGCCGTTGCTGGTCCCGAAGGCGCCGGTGCCGTTCGCGGTCGGGCCCGCGGCGCCGGTGGTGAAGACGCTCGTGAGCGTGTTGGCGGGGAGGTTCAGGGCCTGGGGGACCGGGACCGGGGCTTGGGCCGAGGCGGGGGCGGCGATAGCCATCGTTGCGCCTGTGGCGAGGGCTGCTCCGGCGAGAACCTGCTTGATCACGGTCATGCTCCCAATTCAGTGGGTCAGTAAGGTCGGTGAGGGGTGGCAGGCCCGCTCTGGGGGAGCGGGGAGTCTGTCGCTCCTGGAACGAGGAGCGTGCACAACACGTCACGAAATGCGCCCATTCGGACCAGAACGAGCATGTAAGGCGTGGGGGTTGGTGGGTTCGTGGTCCGCCGGGGGCCTCCCGGGGTCGCGGGCGCAGCCGCACATGCGGGGGGTGCGGCTCTACTTGAGTGACCGCGACCACGCGACCGTGATCATGCAGCCTGATCGCGGTCACCCAAGAGGAGCCGCACCCGGAAGCGAACGTTCTTGGCCGCCGACGCCACCGGTATGGACGCCTGCGTCCGGTGGCCCCGGCTGGCGGGGTGGTGAGTGTGCCGGGTCCCGGGGCGTGTCCAGACCTCGGGACCCTTGGGGCCCTCACCTGATCCCCGGGTTCAACGGTTCTGTGCAGTCCCGGTCACCCCGCATCCCCCGCCCGGTCCAGTGCGGGCTGCGCCGGCTGCTGTTCATGGAGCGTGGAGCGGATTGTGTGGTGGGAGACCCGTACGCCGCTCCACCGAAGGGTGTGTCAGAGGAGTTTCTGGGGGGCCTGGTACTGGTCGACGGGGGCCAGGTTGCACGCGGCCTTGGGGCCGCCGAGGAGGTGTCCGCCGATGCCCTCGCCCTCGGGCAGCGGCACCGCGCAGCGCAGGTCGACGTTGATGAGCGGGGCGCCGTAGGTGTTGCCGATGCCGCCCGCCTCACCCGCGATGGAGGTGTTTCCGTTGCGGGTCGCGAAGTCCGAGGCGCCCACGCCGCTCATGGCACCCATGCCGCTCGCGGTCGGGCCCTGCGCCGCAGCGGCGGCGAGGATGCTCTGGAGGGTGGCGGTGGGCATCTGGAGCGTGGTCATGGGGGTGGTGCTGGGCGTGGGCTTCGGGGCCTGCGCCGCCGAGGCGGGCGCGGCGACGGCCATCGTTGCGGCGGTGGCGAACGCCGCCCCGGCGAGAACCTGCTTGATCACGATCATGCTCCCAATTCGGTGGGTCAGTAGAGGTGACAGGTCTGCCCTGGGGGAGTGCGGAACCTGTCGCTCCTGGAACGAGGAACATGCGTAAAACGTCGCGAAATGAGCCCATTCAGACCAACGAGTCATGGACGCCTTGGTGTGCCGGCTGTCCGTCGGCGGTCTCCCGGGTCTGCGGGTGGACCCGCAAGCGCCGCGCCCCGAAGCGGGAGTCCTTGGCGGCCGATGGCGCCGGCAGGGCCGTGTGTCCGGTGCCCGGGCCCGGCCTGGTGGGGGTGGTGGGTGTGCCGGGGGCCCGGGGTGTGTGAAACCCCGGGACCCTTGGGCGGTACTCACTCACCTGATCTTGCGCTGGTCCAACGACGCGGTGCGGTCCCGGTCGCCCGGCCTCGCCCGCCCGGCCCATTGCGGGCCCGGCAAGCTACGCGACCTGCTGTCCGTCCGGCTGCTCGCGTGCGCTCTTGTGGGGGAGCCCCATACGGCGGGCTGCATGTCATGGTCCTGGCCGTCCCGGGCGGCCGGTCCTGGCGGCCTGTTCGGGGTACGCCGACACGATGCGGAACGGCGGTCTGGTGCGCACCGTCCCCGGCCGCCCGCGGCCCCCTGCGTGCAGGGGCCGTGGGCCAGGGGCAGTTGGTCGCGGGTGTGTCAGAGGAGCTTCTGGGGTGCTTGGTACTGGTCGACGGGTGCGGTGTTGCAGGCGGCCTTGGGGCCGCCGAGGAGGTGTCCGCCGATGCCTTCGCCTTCGGGCAGCGGGATCGCGCAGCGCAGGTCGGCGTTGATGAGCGGGGCGCCGTAGGTGTTGAGGATGCCGCCCGCGCCGCCGGTGATGGCGGTGTTGCCGTTGCGGGTGCCGAAGTCCGAGGCACCCTGCGCAGAGGCGGGGGCTGCGACGGCCATGGTGGCGGCAAGGGAGAGGGCTGCTCCGGCGAGAACCTGCTTGATCACGATCATGCTCCCATTCGGTGGATCAACGAGGGGTGACGGCCCACCCTGTTGGCAGCCTGCCGCCCCTGGGCGGTGTCCGGTGGATCGTGGACAGGTCGCGGCGGCTGGCACGGCACCTCGCCGTGTTGCCCGAACATCTCTCGTAGTTCCTCCCTCCAGGGCCTCAAGAGCCAAGGGGGGCCTCCGACAAGACGCTCCGGCGCCTCGCGATGCACCGCACCAGACGCCGCGACCTGATCCGACCCTGATCCACCGGACACCCCCTCAAGCGAGAAAAAGGCATAACACGTCATGAACTGCGCTCGTTTAGTCCAAAAGTCACATCGTGCCTCATACGGTGAACGTGTGGTGTGTCGGCCCTCACCGGGGCCAGGCGGCGGTAAGTCGCCGCATGCCGTGCGGCCTTCGGCTTGCCCGGCCCAGGGGGTGCGACGAACGTCAAGATCCGGGAGACTCCCGGCCGCCCGTGGACGGACTCCGCCCCCGTTCGGTGGCGATCGCCCGGACCGTGGGGCCGGCGGGTCCGCAGAAGTGGACTTGGACGTCGGTAGGGCCGACCCGTGTCCGGCTCGCGGACTGCGGCATGTCATATGTCATGGTCCCGCACCCGGGCTGTTTCTGCGGCAGGGGCAGCGGAGAGCACGGTGTCGCCCAGGGACATCCCGGTGGGGCGGGATGTGGTGATACAGGCCAGCAGGCCCGCGGTGAGCAGGACGAGGTTCTTGACCACCAACTCGCCGGTCATCGTGAGTTCCCACACATGACCGTGCTGGTAACGACTGCTGTGGCAGGAACACCAGGACGACGAAGGTGCCGCCCATGTGGAGAGCGAACACCGGCGCCGCGTACAGCAGCCCGATCCCGGCCAGGAGCCATATGCCCAGCCCGACTTCGAAGCCGCCCACCGCTTCGACAAACCATGACGGGACCGGGAACGACACCGCTTGGCGCACCAGGTCCGCAGCCGGGTGTGAGGCAGGGCCGCGGCGCGGGTGTCGGCGATCCAGCCGGTGAGCTTTGCATCGTTGCCCTGGGCCGGTGTGAGCAGGGCGGCGAAGCCGCGTACGAGGTCGGCGAGTTCGGTCATATCGGGGCAGGCCGCGGTGATCTTCTCCAGCAGAGAGGTTTCCTTCGGACGCAGGTTCTTCGGATCAGTGAGGAGGAGCCGCGCAGCGCGGCGCGGGGTGGTGACGGGCCGGTCGCCGTCGGCACGGCCCTGGTTGAGGTATTTGTGCAGGCCGTTGAGGCTGCCGTTGTAGCCGAGTTCCTTGATCTCGTGGAAGAGGTGGAGGACAGGGGGCGCCCGGCTCCTCTGTCCGGCGCCGGCGCAGATGTTCGCGGTAGGGGTCGAGGAGAGTGGGCCGGTAGGCCGGCGCGATGCGCAGACCGGTGGGCTCGGGCATGCGGGCGTAGCGTTTGACGGTGTTCAGCGCGAGGCCGAGGCGGCGGGAGCAGTCCAGCAGGCCGACGCCCTGGCCGAGCAGGGTATGGACCTTGTTCCAGCGTTCACGGGTTGTCTGTTCGCGGATGCCGCCGGGCAGCGGTGGGTTGAGGGCGGCGGCCCAGCAGTCGGCGTGGGCACGGACCCCGAGCTGGACTTTGTCGCAGAGGTTTCGCCAGAGGTGCCACCGGTCGCTAACCTGCACCGCGTCGGGCAGCGCACGGCGGATGGCCTCGGCGTAGGTGGCCGAGCCGTCCCGGCATACGACCTCGACGCCGGGATGCTCGCGCAGCCACGCTTCCAGGGGATCGGCATCCTGGCTGGGCAGGACCTCGATGCGTCGGCCGGTGACGGCATCGGTGATGATCGTGGCGTAGCGGTGACGGCGCCGCAGGGCGAAATCGTCCACTCCGATCACCCGTGGGACCGGTGCCTCGGGCACGGGTAGACGCCACAGCCACCTCAGCGCGGTACTGCGGGAAACCGGCAGGGCCAGCAGGTCAGCCAGCGGGGCTGCTGCCCGGCCACATAACTCCCGCGCCACCTCAGCTATCCGCCCGGCCAGCCGCACCGTCCGGCGCTGATGACGCTCCAGCAGCCCGGGAACCTGCTCACGGAAAGCCTGCCGCGCACACCCCAGCACCGGGCAGACCAGCCGCCGCACCCGCAGCCGGACGACGACGCGCCGCCCGTCGACCGGCACGTCCGCCACCGTCCGGCGGTGATACCCGTGCACCTTCAACGTCGGCGTCCCGCAGACAGGGCACGGCACCGCCACCTCCCGAGTACGGGCCATGACCATCACCGCGTCACCGCCATCCGTCACGTCCTCGACGATCAGCACCGATAGCCCGGAAAACACCGTTGCTATGAGGGAGTTGACATCCATCACAAGATCATGATCACAGGCGGCTACCCGCCGTTACCACCGACTACGGGCCAGACCCGTCTACTTGACACACCCCCACATGGCCGGGCGCGATGATAAGGAACAGGCTAAGGCTCAGAGCGGCTTTTTCATGGTCTGACCGGCGCAGCGGTTGATGGCGCAGATGTCGGGCGCTCTCTGGCCGGCGGTCGAGTTGTGGGTGCCTGGGCTACTTCGTGCAGGCCTTGGTCAGTTCGCCCGCTGATGCCTGGACCGGGCTGAGGTCCGGGATCTTGTCGCCGTTCTTGAGGGAGGTGCGGATGTTGTTCACGGCCTGGCTGAGGTCGTTGACCGCCTTGTCCACGTCGACGTTGTCGGTCTGGTGGCCGATGGTCTTCAGGTCCTTCTCGATGGGATCGAAGTACGTGCTGGCCTTCGGCGGGTCGAGCGCGGCGTTCCGTGCCGCCTGTTGCAGGTCGTTGACGCTGTTGGCGATGGCGTTGGCGGTGCGCACGCAGTCCAGTGCCCGGTGGGCGGTTTCGCAGCCGGTGGTGAGTGCGGCGGCGAGCACGACGGCGGCGGCGCTGGCGCGGCCTCGGTGAGGTAAGCGAAGGCTGGAGGTCATTGTGGTAGGTCCCTTCCCTGGTAGGGCCGGCCGCGCTTCTCGCCCGTCGCGCGATGCAACGCCGCCGCGTCGTTCCTGAACTCTTCCGGATACGGAGACCTGCGTCCCGCCAGGGCCCCCTTCCTCGGGTCCATGAGATCCATTTCTCTGCGCGCGGGCCGGGGGACCGTGTGGCATCTCGATGGCCAGGACTCTGGAAATCCCGGAATCCGCCATGCCTCGGAGGTATCCGGTGTATTCCGGATGTTCCCTTACATGCCGCTCAAAACGCCCTGAAATGGAGTTTTGCCTGGCGTCCCGCACCGTCGTCGTGGAGGACCGGAGGGGCTGCCTGCTGCACGGAACGTGATCGTCGCAGATCCGTTCCTGCCAGGGGCTTTGCATAAGGGCTGACAGGGGGACACGGCGTCCGCGCTACGCACCGTAGCCGTCCTATTGTCGAGAAGGGGTGAGCGGAACTGGTCACCCCGGTGGTCCTGTCGCGGAAGCGATAATAGCCCGCCGCAGAGTCAAACGATTGTGTGCATCCGGAGTCGTATGCAATAGTATTCTTCGATCTTCAATCAAGAGTGCGGGGATAACGTCTTGCAGTCGACCGCTCAATTCACTTCCCGAACTCGGTTTTTCCTCTCCTGTACGTAGCTAGGTCTCTCACTACGGGGTGATTCGGATGGATGCCGCTACAGACGTTCAGGATGCAAAGGTCGCAGGGCCGCGCAGGCCGTCGCCATCGACGATTCGGCGGCAGAGGGCGGCCGGTGAACGGCCCATGCGTGGTCAGGTCCTCACTACTGGAGTGGGTCTCAAGATACCCATGGACCTCACTTTCGAGGACTGGGAGCATGCTGGTCAGCAGCTTGCTGGGGTTGTCAACTCATCCGTGTGGTGGCTTGGTGACTGGCTCGTGCACGGCAGGGACAATTTCTCCGATCGCTATAAGCGAGGGGTGCGTGCCGCGGGTCTCAGCTACCAGACGCTGCGTAACTACGCCTGGGTTTCACGCCGCTTTGAATTAAGTCGCCGAAGGCCCGGGTTAAGTTTTCAGCACCATGCCGAAGTGGCATCTCTCTCGATCGCGGACCAGGAATTATGGCTCGACCGGTCGGAGCGGATGCGATGGAGTACAAAGCAGCTGAGAAACGCTATTCGTGACGTCGAGGGCGGCGTCACGCAAAATGTCAAGAAAACGTCGGACGTGCAGCGGCTCGCGGTTCCGACGAGCCACCTTCATCGGTGGCGCGAGGCTGCAGAGCAGTCGGGTATCGACTTCGAGGAATGGGTGCTCGAAACTCTCGACGGAGCGGCCAGGCGGGCGCTGGGCGCCAAAGACGTGGCGACGGTCGCCGAGGAACTGTCCGCCCTGCGGTCCTCCTGAGGCCCGGCCCTTTGTCGGCCCGCCCTCCCGGATCTCTCCCGGAAGGGACATCTCCATCCGGGAGAACGCGGCTTCCCTCTCCAAGATCCCTCCTCGCGCAACGGTGCGGATGTGGCGCCAGGTTCCAGTGTGGCGTCACTCTGTCCTGTCGACCGGACACGGTGGCGCCATGAGGCGCCATCGGTGGCGACCCTAGAGCAAGCGTGGCTCCATCTCAATGGGGCCTGGTTTCCCGGACTTTGGCGGCCATGCAGGGGGAATCGACCAACTGGCGGCGTCGCGATGCGCGACGTGACAGTTGATATGGCGCCATCGGTATGCCACCATGGCGCCATGGACTTGACTCCCTATGTCGAGAGCCTCCGCCGCGAGTTCCTTGCCGTGGCGCAGGCGCGTGGCGAGGACGCCCTTGCCGTTGGGAAGGAACTCACTGCGGCATTCGACTCGTCAGTCCGGCTCACGCTGCTCAGAGCGCTGTCGGATGCTGCGGAAGAGATCACCGGTGAACTCGTTCCGGGGTCGGTCGAGGTACGCCTGCGCGGCGTCGGCCTCAGCTTTGTGGTGATATCGCCGCCGCCCGGACCATCGCTCGACGACGATGCGGGGTATGGCGACGAGGGCCCGCCGCTGGAGGCCGGGGGCGACACCGCCCGGATCAACTTCCGTCCCTCCGAAGGCCTCAAGGCCCGGATCCAGGAGGCGGCGCGCCAGGACCGGCTCTCGGTCAACGCCTGGCTGGTGAGGACCGTCACCGCCGCCCTGCGTGCCAACAACTGGCGAGCCGGGCGGGGCGAGCCTCCGGGGAACAGGCGCTTCAGCGGCTGGGCGCGGTAGAGAGCCATGGACACGCAAGTGGGCCCAGAGGGAGGACCGGTGGTGGCCAGTTTTGATACCCCTGAACCGATCACAGCGGTGATCGAGATCGACATCGGGGAGATCAGGCTCGTGGCGAGTGACCGGATGGACACCGTCGTAGAAGTACGCCCGACCGACAGTTCCCAGGTTGCCGACGTCAAGGCCGCTGAACGGGTACGAGTCGACTTCTCACACGGGAAGTTGCTGGTCAAGGCGGGCTCACGGCTGCTGCGGCGCTCCAACGCGCTCCGCGCGGACGCCGGCTCGGTGCACGTGACGATCGAACTGCCCGAGGGGTCGCGGGTGCGGGGCGGCTCCGCCTGGGCGGCGCTGTACTCCGAGGGCCGCCTCGGCGAGTGCCGGTTCGAGACCGTACAGAGCGACATCATGCTCGACCGGACGGGGCCGCTGCGCCTCACCGCCGTCGCCGGCGACATCTCGGTGAGCCGTATGACGGGCCATGGCGAGATCACCAAGAAGTCCGGCACGGTCCGCATCGACGAGATCGACGGCACCGCGGTGATCAAGAATGACCACGGTGACAACTCCGTGGGAGAAGTCACCGGAATCCTCCGGGTCTCCGGCACCAGCGGCGACATCGACATCGCCCGCGCTTACGGCGGCGTCGAGGCCAAGACGGCCTACGGCAGCATCCGGGTCGGCGAGGTCCGGCGCGGACTGGTGCTGCTCGTCGCCACATCGGGATACGTCGAGGTCGGCATCCGCGAGGGCACTGCGGTGAAGTACGACGTGAGCACGGTCTCCAGCTGTGTGCACAACTCCCTGAAGTCGGCCGAAGGACCCGGCGATGCCGTGGACGTCGTCGACGTGAGGATCCGCACCTTCGACGGAGACGTAGTGATCCGTCGGTCCGAGTGACCGCAGACCTGTCGGCGGGACGGCCCTGTGCCGTCCCCTGGCGCCAGCGCGGCGGCCCGGAGCCGGTTCATCCCCCGTACGGTATCCGGGCCGCCGCTTCCTCAAGGCTGCCGATCCCCAGGGGCGAGCGCTCCGCGCGGCTCTTGGACGTAAGAGGGACGACTGGCGGGGCAGTGGGATCCACGGTGACCCGAAGACACCGGGCGTAACCGTTCCTTCTCAAGGCCTCACGGGCCGGGCACCAAGAGCCGGGTCAGCTCAGGCGACCGCCGCGAAACCACCACAGTCCGGAGAGCTCCCTGACGGGACGACCCGGAACCGCCTGCTCAAGAATTAGGACAACCATGCACACGAGCGAGGAGGTTGTGCTCGATGTCGAGGGCCTGCGCATGCGCTACGGCTCCACCGATGTCCTGCACGACGTGAACTTCCAGGTACGGCAGGGCGAGGTGATGTGCCTGCTCGGTCCGAACGGTGCCGGCAAGACCACCACGATCGAGGTGATGGAGGGCTTCCGGATGCGGTCGGCCGGCAGGGTCGAGGTGCTGGGCACCGACCCTGCACACGCCGACGAGCGGTGGCGGGCCCGGGTCGGCGTTGTACTGCAGTCATGGCGTGACCACGGCCGTTGGTATGTCCGGGAGTTACTCGCGCACCTCGGCAGCTACTACGCCGCCTACTCCACCGACGAGATCAAGCGCCCCTGGGATCCGGACGAACTCATCGCGTCCGTGGGCCTCACCGAGCACGCCCACAAGAAGGTCCGGATGCTCTCCGGGGGCCAGCGTCGCAGGCTGGACGTGGCGGTCGGCATCGCGGGCCGCCCCGAACTCCTCTTCCTCGACGAGCCCACTGCAGGCCTGGACCCGGTCGCACGCCGCGAGTTCCACGAACTCGTCAACCGCCTTGCCCATGAGCACGAGACCACGATCCTGCTCACCACGCACGATCTGCAGGAAGCCGAGAAGCTTGCGGACCGCATCATGATCCTCGATGACGGGCGGATTATCGGCGAGGGCACAGCGAAGGAGCTCGCCCAGCGGATCGCGGGCGAGGACACGGTCCGCTGGACCCGGCAGGGACAGCAGTACGAGCAGTCGACACCCGACTCCACGAAGTTCGCCTTCGAACTGTTCAAGGAGTACGGCGAGGAGATCGCCGACCTTGAGGTCCGCAGGGCCTCACTGGAGGACACGTATCTCTCCATGGTGCGGCAGGCCGAATCCCGCGGCAGCGAGACGCCGCCCGAGAACGAGAGTGAGACGGCGGCCGGGAACGAGGGAGTGGCACGATGAACCCGACAACGACCGCCCTGCGCGCGGGCTGGACCCGCGGTGTGATCGAGATCCGCCAGTCGGTTACCAATGCCGGAGATATCTTCAACCACTTCTTCTGGCCCGTGCTGATGCTGGTCGTCATGTTCTTCATGCGCGACGTGGACTTTGGCAGCAGCGGGTTCATGCTGGGCACCCTCGTGCTCCCCAGCATCCTCGGCATGAACGCGTCGATGGCCATGATCACCATGAGCCAGCAGCTCACCGCCGACCGGGAGGACGGCACCCTGCTGCGGGCGAAGGCCACCCCGAACGGCATGGTGGGCTATCTGTTCGGCAAGATCCTCTCGGTCTCCGGCTGTCTGCTCATCGACCTCGCGATCTTCCTGATTCCCGGCCTGATCATCATCGACGGCCTCTCCATCGGCAGCGCGGGCGCCTGGCTGACCCTCGCCTGGGTGCTGGTCCTGGGGCTGATGGCGACCCTGCCGATCGGCGCGGTGCTCGGCTCGGTCTTCACCAGCGCGCGCAGCCAGGGCCTTCTCCTGCTGCCGATCCTCGCCATGATCGGAATCTCCGGCATTTTCTACCCCATCACATCCCTGCCGGACTGGGTCCACATCCTCGCCCAGGTGTTCCCGGTCTACTGGCTCGGCCTCGGCATGCGGTCCGCGCTGCTGCCGGACGCCGCAGCGAGCGTCGAGATCGGCGAGGCGTGGCGCCACCTGGAAACCGTGGCGGTGCTGGGCGGTTGGGCCGTGGCCGGCCTTGTCCTCGCCCCCGCTGTACTGCGCCGCATGGCACGCCGAGAGTCCGGTTCGAGCGTGGCCGCGCGCAGGGAGAAGGCCCTACAACGCGTCGGCTGATAGGTGCCGGACTCGGTCAACATCCTTACGTACAGGCACACTTGGGCCTCGTGCTCCAGCCGGTCGGCGGGGCGCGAGGCCCACGTGCGTGGTGCCGTCGGGCCACCTCGTCCTCTCGCACCGGTCGCCCCGTCTTCCGGTGGCGCATCCCCGCACGGCCGACGGTGCCCAGCGCGGGCCCCGCCATCGCGGTAGTGACCACGCCATCACCACCAGGGCGAGGAACAGCGGAGGGGTGCGCAGTCCCCGCCGTCAACTTACGGACGACTTCCGGTTGATGGGCCTTTGGCGCCGCGAATCGATCGACCGCGACCACCAGAAGTATGCCGCCGAGCACTGAGCCCTTACAGCGTTGACGCTCCAGGGGGAGGACGGCCTTGGCGATTGACGTCATTCGATTCGGGCTGCATCGCGCCTTGCGGAAGATCTTCCAGGTCTTGAGTCGGGCCGGGCCGCGCTCGACGGCTGCCCTGGTTCGTGACAGTGCTCGGTTGACGGTCTGCTGGGTCGGTGTCAGGTCGCCTCCGGGAGGGCGCCGTTGTGGGGTGGTGACCCAGGAGCCGGCCCCGGTGTAGGCGCAGTCGGCCAGGATCGGAACGCCCTGGCGCTCGCAGATCCGGATGATCCGGTGGGTCCGGGCGGCCGTCAGGTCGTGGGTGCGTCCGGGCAGAGCCGGGGAGGTCCACAGCAGTCGTCCGTCCTGGTCGCTCACCAGCTGGAAGTTCACTCCGTGCCGGCGGTGCTTGGCCGCGTAGTCGGCACGGCTGTCGCCGACCCGGTCGCACTCGGCGAGCGTTCCGTCAACCAGCACGTAGTGCGGGTCCGCCTCGCGCAGGGCCTTCAGCAGGCCCGGCGCTCGCTCGGCGAGCGGGCTGACGGCAGCCGGGGTGTAGGCGTGGGCCGTGCCGACCGAGATCCCGAAGGCCGCGGCGATCTGTGCCAGGGGCTCGTGCTTGCGCAGGTAGACCAGAGCGACCAGCGCCCGCTGGGGCGGGCGGAGCTTGCAGCGGTGGTCACTCTCGCGGGTGACGATGAGCATCGTGAGCCACTCGACGAGTGCATGTGGCAGGTCGAGTACGGCAGGATGAGGAACCAACAGGGCTCCAGTGCTGGCGAGTTGAGGCTTCGAACACCTCCCTCAACAGCACCGGGGCCCTGTCCGTTTCGCACCCTCAACCCCTCCCTCGATCGGTGGCCATTCGGAAAGGGCTCACTGCGCGTACATGTCCCGCCCTGATGAAAAGTCGGCAGAACTCACCGGACCACCGTCCTAACCAACGCCGTAGGCAAGGGAGTTCAGGCGATTTGGCATGGCCATGCTGGGGCGCCGGTGCAGTGAATATTTGTGATTGATAGTGATGCCATAGATACCGGATAGCGCGGTGGAGCAGACTCGTGACCGACAGGCGGGGTCCAGCCCCGCATAGTGCCCAGCCATGTGAACCGAGGTGCTGACGTGAGCGCGCAGAACCCCGAAAAGATCGTCATTGTCGGTGGCGGAACCGCCGGCTGGATGACCGCCTCGTATCTAAAGGCGGCATTCGCAGACCGGGTGTCCATCACGCTCGTCGAGTCCGGCAAGGTCGGCACCATCGGCGTCGGTGAGGCGACCTTCAGCGACATCCGGCACTTCTTCGAATTCCTCGACCTGAAGGAAGAGGAATGGATGCCGGCTTGCAACGCCACGTACAAACTGGCCGTCAGATTCCAGGACTGGCGCAAGCCGGGGCACCACTTCTACCACCCGTTCGAGCAGGTGCGGTCGGTCAACGGCTTCCCGTTGACCGACTGGTGGCTGCAGAGCGGACCCACCGACCGCTTCGACAAGGACTGCTTCGTCATGGCGTCCCTGATCGACGCCGGACGCAGCCCCCGCCGGCTGGACGGCAGCCTGCTGGGCGAGGGTGCGGGCACCGGGTCAGACGAGCCCATCGGCCTGACCATGTCCGAGCACCAGGGGAAGACCCAGTTCCCCTACGCCTACCACTTCGAGGCGGCGCTGCTCGCGAAATTCCTCACCGGCTATTCCGTGGACCGCGGCGTCCGGCACATCGTGGACGACGTACTCGACGTCCGCCTCGACGAGCGCGGGTGGATCGACCACGTCGTCACCCAGGAGCACGGCGAACTTCACGGCGACCTTTTCATCGACTGCACCGGATTCCGCGGACTGCTGCTGAACCGTGCACTCGACGTACCCTTCGTCTCCTACCAGGACACGCTGCCCAATGACAGCGCTGTGGCGCTCCAAGTGCCCCTGGACATGAAGAAGAACGGCATCCGTCCCTGCACGACGGCGACCGCCCAGGACGCCGGATGGATATGGACGATTCCCCTTTTCGGGCGGATCGGCACCGGCTACGTCTACGCCAAGGACTACCTCTCGCCCGAGGAAGCCGAGCGCACCCTGCGTGAATTCGTGGGCCCCGCAGCGGCCGACGTCGAGGCCAATCACATTCGTATGCGCATCGGCCGCAGCGAGGAATCCTGGGTGAACAACTGCGTGGCCATCGGGCTGTCCAGCGGATTCGTCGAGCCGCTCGAATCGACCGGCATCTTCTTCATCCACCACGCGATCGAGCAGCTGGTGCGACACTTCCCCGCAGTCGACTGGAACCCGAAACTCAGGGGGATGTACAACTCGGCCGTCGCCCACGTCATGGACGGCGTACGGGAGTTCCTCGTCCTGCATTACAAGGGCGCCGCGCGCAACAACACCCAGTACTGGAAGGACGCCAAGACCCGGGCCGTGCCCGACGGTCTTGCCGAGCGCCTGGAGGGGTGGCAGGCCAGGCTGCCGGGCTCCGAGGACGTCTTCCCGTACTACCACGGGCTGCCGCCCTACTCGTACAACTGCATCCTGCTCGGCACCGGAGGCATCGAGCCGGCCCCGTCGCCCGCGCTGGCTCTCTCGGACGACAAGGCGGCGCAGAAGGAGTTCGCCGCCATCCGTGACCGGGCGCGGCACATGGTCGACACCCTGCCTTCGCACTACGACTACTTCGCGCGGATGCGTGGTCTCGATGCCTGATCCGACCGGCTCGATCACACGATCGGTCGGCAGCGCCACACCGGACGGGTTCCGCTCGATGATGAGCGGCTTCCCGACCGGTGTGGCGGTCGTGACGGCCACCGGCCCCGGGGGCCGGCCGTGGGGCATGACCTGCTCGTCGGTGTGCAGCGCGACCCTTAACCCGCCGACGCTGCTGGTGTGCCTGCGCGCCGCCAGCCCGACGCTGGCGGCGATCGGGAGTAGCCGCAGGTTCGCCGTGAACCTGCTGCACGAGGGCGCGCAGGCCACCGCCGAGCTGTTCGCGTCCGGCCGGCAGGACCGCTTCGACCACGTCGGCTGGCGCCTCGGCGACACCGACGCGGGACCGCACCTGTGGGCGGACGCGCACGCCGTCGCCGACTGCACGGCGGCCAGGACCGTGCCGGTCGGCGACCATGTGCTGGTGTTCGGAGAAGTACAGGCCGTGGAGCGGCGGCAGGACTGCCTGCCCCTCCTCTACGGCCTGCGCAGGTACAGCAGTTGGCCCGCCGCCTGACGACAGCACAGTCGCCCGCGGCCGTGCTGTCCAGGCAGCAGGGGGTCCGCCGTCAGGATGGCGTGGTGCACCTCGCGCAGCAGCGCCCCGGGACCGACCCCGAGCTCCTCCGCGAGCATCCGCCTGCTGTCCTCGTACAGCGCCAGCGCCTCGGCCTGCCGGTCGGACCGGTAGAGCGCGGCCATCAGCTGGGCCCTGAAGCGCTCGCGCAGCGGGTACTGCCCCACGAGCCGGGTCAGCTCGGGCAGCACATCGCCCTGCCCGCCGGCCGCCAGGTCCGCCTCGATCCGGCTCTCCAGTACGGAGATCCTGGCCTCCTCGATCCGCGGCCGCTCCGCGTTGGTCAGATACTCCGAGACGTCGGCGAGCGTCGGACCGTGCCACAGGGCCAGCGCCGAACGCAGCAGCCCGCGGGCCTCCTCGTAGCGCCCCGAGGCCAGCGCGCCCTGGCCGCGCGCGGCCAGCTTCTCGAACTCGACGAGGTCGAGCGAGGCCGTGCTGATCTCCATCTGATAGCCGGGGGAGCGGCGCACGATGCTCGCGCCGCCCACCGTCTTGCGCAGCCTGGACACGTAGTTGTAGATCTGCGCGTTGTGCGTCCCGGGCGGGCGGGACCCCCACAGCAGGGACGTCAGCTCGGTGTCGGAGAGGAAACCGCTCTCGGCCAGGAGCAGCGCCGCGAGCACGGTCCGCTGTTTCTCACCGTCCAGCGGGATCGTGGTGCCCCGGTCCCGTACCTCGACCGGACCCAGAATGCGGTACTCCATCTCACGGCCTCACAGACTCGGTACGGACGACTCGGTCGGGATCACGGACCCGCTACGCGCCGGGCGTTGCCTCGATGAGGTGGTAGTCGGGCATGCCCGGTTCGAGCTTCATGGCGGTCTGCGCGGTGAGGGTGAAGCCCGCACCGGCCAGCAGCGCCGCGAACTCGTCCGCGGTCCGCTCGCGGCCGCCGGCGTACACCAGGTTGTTGAGGTCGGTCATGCCGTACGTGGCGGAGTCCTCCGGTGTGAGAACGGCGGGGACCACCGTCTCCACCAGCACCACCCGGCCGCCCGGCGCCATGGCCGTACGGCAGTTGCGCAGGATCACCGCGGCCCGCTCGTCGTCCCAGTCCCGCAGCACATGGGCGAGCAGATACGCGTCGGCGCCCGCCGGCGCCGACTCCAGGACGTCACCGGCCACGGTCTCGGCGCGCTCGGCGACACCCGCCCCGGCCAGCGCGGCCGCCGCGCGCTCCAGCGCCTCCGGCCGGTCCTGGAGCACCCCGCGCAGCCCCGGCACGGCGACCAGGACCGCGGAGAGCACCGTGGCCTCGTCGGCGCTGAGGTCGGCGACGGTATGGAACCGGGAGAAGTCACAGGCCGCGGTGATACCCGCGGTGAGCACCCGGTTGCCCAGGATCTTGGCGGCGCGGAACTTCTCCGCCAGCCGGGGATCGCGCATCAGGGTTTCGTGCGCCGTCAGGCCGGTGCCGGGGTGCCTGGGCGGCTGCCCGGACCGCAGCGCCTGCGGCAACTCGCCCCAGGCGCGCCACAGTTCGGGCATCGCGGAGAGCAGGACGTCTTCGCGCTGCGAGCCGGGCGCGCCCGAGACCAGCTGCCGTCCGGCACCGGTGAGCTCGAACCGCTCGGCGTCCCGCTGGCCGACCACGCCCAGGCCCACCAGGGCCCGCAGCAGCCGCAGCATCGCGGTCGGATCGGCGCCGGTCCGCTCGGCGAGGTCTCCGTAGCCGAGCGCACCGTCCGCGAGGGCGTCGGCGACCCCCAGCTCCGCCGCGGCGTAGACGATCTGGGCCGGGATGTACCCGTAGGACAGCTGAGCCAGTGGTTGTTCGGTCACGTAGTCCTCGTCAGATGAGTCAGGTGTGTCAACTGGTCTGCAGGTGGACGGAGTTGACGCCGATCATGTCGGCGGTGGGGAAGAAGCCCGGCGGCTTCCCGGGGTCCGTACGCAGCACGGGGAAGCGGTCCAGGAGCTTGTTCAGCGCGACCCGGCCCTCCAGCTGGCTCAGCGCGGCACCGATGCAGTAGTGGATGCCCCGGCCGAACCCGAAGTGCGGATTCGGGCTGCGGGCCGGGTCGTAGACATCGGGCAGCTCGAACTGCCGCGGGTCGCGGTTGGCCGCGCCGAGCCACAGATAGACCATCTGGTCCTTGGGGATGAGCTGCCCTGCGAGCTTCACCTCCCGGGTGGTGCCCCGGGCGAGCGCCGCCGAAGGGGGCAGTGTCCGCAGCGCCTCCTCGATTGCGCCGGGCACCAGCGACCGGTCCGCGCGCACCCGGGCGAACTGCTCGGGCTCGGCGTCCAGGCACAGCACCGTGTTGCCGAGCAGCATCGTGGTGGTGATGTGCCCGGTGACCAGCAGGATGTTCGCGACGTTCACGACCTCGTTGTCGGTCAGCCGCTCACCGTCGGCCTCCGCCAGGGCCAGCTGGGTGAGCAGATCCTCCCGGGGGTGCCGGCGCCGGTCGGCGACGTGCCCGGCGAGATAGTCCAGGAGGGGCTGCATCCGGTCCGTGGCATCGCGCAGATCCTGCTCGCCCTGCTCACTGGCGTCCATGAACGAGGCCTGGCTGAAGCCCTCGATGATGTTGTCGGCCCACTTCTTGAACAGGTCGCGGTCGCTGTCGGGCACCCCGAGGAGCTCGGCGATGACGATGACCGGCAGCGGATACGCCAGATCGGCGACGATCTCGATCTCGGACTTGCCGTCCATATCGGCGATCAGACCGTCGGTGATCTCGCCGATCCGCGGCTCAAGCCCGGCGATCAGCCGGGGGGTGAAGGCGCGGCTGACCAGCCCGCGGAAGGCGCGGTGCCGGGGCGGATCCATCTGCGACATGTCGCCCTCGGTGAGCGAGGGGTCGACGCTGACGGGCAGCAGCCGCGCGGTGTCGGACGAGAAGACCCCGGGGTTGCCGAGCACCTCCATGGTCTCGGGATGGCCATAGACGCACCACATCCCCTGTGCCTCGTCGAACTCCACGGGGGACGCGGGCCGTTGGCCGCGCAACCAGCGATGGTCCGGGTGGATGTTCCACCGGTCGACGACCGTCGTCATCGGGATCACTCTTCTTCCGGGGTACGTGGTCCGGGTAAGCGGGGTATGGGGGAGCGCTCAGCCGTTCAGTACGGGGAGCCTGGCCACGCCGGTGGCATCCACCACGTGCCCGAACTTCGGCGGGTCGGCGGGGTCCGTACGCAGCTTCGGAAGCCGGTCGAGCAGGATGTCCACCGCGGACCTGGCCTCCAGCCTGGCCAGCCGCCTGCCCATGCAGAAGTGGACGCCCCGGCCGAAGCCGAGGTGCGCGTTGGGGGAGCGCCCGGCGTCGAAGGTGTCGGGGTCGGCGAACTCGCGCTCGTCCCGGTTGGCCGCGCCGCACCACGCCATGACCATCTGGTCCTTGGGGATGAGCTGCCCGGCGACCTCCACATCGGCGGTGGACACGCGCATGACGCCCGCGAGCGGACTGAGGAACCGCAGGGACTCCTCGATCAGGGTCGGCAGGAGGGACCGGTCCTCGCGCACCCGCTCCGCCTGATCGGGGAACTCGGTCAGACACAGCACCGTGTTGCCGATGAGCAGCTCGGTCGTGTGGTGCCCGTTGATCAGCATGCGGTTCGCGATGTTGAACACCGCGCCGTCGGAGAGCTGTTCGCCCTCGAACTCCGCGTGCACGAGATGGCTGAGCAGATCCTCCCTGGGCTGCTTCCTGCGCTCGGCGGCCTGCTCGGCCCAGTAGTCGCGCATCTCCCGCAACAGACCGAACTGGTCGTCCATCGAGGCTTCCTGCTGACGGATCTCCTCGGGCGAGTCCAACTCGCCCGCGTCGTCGAGGAGTCCGTGCATCCACCCCGCGAACAGCTCCCGGTCGGTCTTGGGGACGCCCAGCATGTCGGAGATGACCGCGACCGGCAGCGGGTTGGCGAAGTCGGCCACCACGTCGAACCGGTCCCGGCCCACCAGGCCGTCGATCAGCTCATGGACGATCTCGTTCACCCGGGGCTGGAGATTGGCCACCAGCTTCGGGGTGAAGGCGTAGTCGACCAGGCCCCGCAGCTTCCGGTGCTCCGGCGGGTCCATCTGGGCGAAGTCGCCCTCCTTGACCCACTCCTCGACCTCGACGTTCACGAGCCGCCAGCCGTCGTTCGAGAACAGCTTGGGCTGGGTGAGGACCTCGACCGCCTCCGGATAGCCATAGACCATCCACATTTCTAACTCTTTGTTGTACTCGACAAGCCGCTCCGGCCGCTTTCCGGTCAACCAGAAATGGTCCGGATGTATATCCCACTGATCGACGGACATGGCCACGGAATATATCCCTCCCGGGAGAGCAGAATTCGCTGCCTCAGTGTTCAAGTGCGGCCTTCGGCCTGTCAAGGCTGCACGGGCTGCCAGGGCTGTTCTGGTGGTACGGGCTGTCCTGGCGACGGGACAGTCAGGACAGCCGGCCCATCATCGCGGCCACCTCACGCTGATTGCCCGATGATTGACCGGCGAACGAGCAGCGCACCCGT
Source organism: Streptomyces sp. NPDC001415 (assembly GCF_053597395.1). Taxonomy (NCBI): domain Bacteria; kingdom Bacillati; phylum Actinomycetota; class Actinomycetes; order Kitasatosporales; family Streptomycetaceae; genus Streptomyces; species Streptomyces sp. NPDC001415. The sequence continues at coordinate 32,341 of NZ_JBSFIE010000031.1, read as the reverse complement.
TCCCTGGCATCGGATTCCTGCTCCTGACTCAGTTTGAACATCCCGTCGGCCTGCGAAACGGCGACGCGGAACGCCCCCACCCCCGGCAGAATCCGACGAAAATAGTCCACCGACTCCGACATGTCCCACCCGGCGCCGAACCGCCCTTCCAGAGCGCGCACGGTGGCCTGCACGGTCTCCAGGGTGTCCTCTTCCGACTCGATCCGGCTCAGCACCCCACGTATATGAACAGCGGTGAAATTCCAGGTCGGAGCGGCAGGAGTGGTCTCGTACACGGCCGGCGACACATAGCCGTGGGGCCCGCGGAACGCCACCACGACGGGGGTGGGCTCGGCGAGCGCGGCCCAGTGCGGATTCGCCCTGTTCATATGCCCCCACAGGGTGATGCCGGGCAGTTCGGGCGGCAGTTCCTTGAGCTGCGGATCGAGAATGACGGGTACATGCGTCGCATACGGAGCGGCGCCACCGTCACCATTACTGGACAGCTGGGCCAGCGGATACCCGCGCACCAGCTCGGCCATCCACGTTGCTTCGGGTTCACGGTACAGGTCGGGAACAAACACGCATGACCCCTTTCCCGGAGTTCTGGGCGTACTCGGTGTTCTCGGCGCGCCGATAATAGATTGCCGGGCATCCTTTGGGCCACCCTTTTTCGGGCGATACGCATTTGCTATGTTCGGCGCTCCGCGGAGTGGCCATAAAACCGCCCGCGCCGCATGCCCAAAAGCGGGCACCGACAAATTGAGGTGTCATGAACGTTCGCAGACAGCGGCCGCGCCGCTACCTGATGTGCCGTCCCAGCCACTTCGACGTCACCTACTCCATCAACCCGTGGATGGACCCCAGCAAACCCGTCGACACCGAGCTGGCGGTCGCCCAGTGGGAGCGGCTCCACTCCCTCTACCGCGAACTCGGCCACCGCGTCGACCTCATCGACCCCGTCCCCGGCCTCCCCGACATGGTGTACGCGGCCAACGGCGCGACCGTCGTGGACGGCAAGGTGCTCGGCGCCCGCTTCCGCAACGCCGAAAGGACCGCCGAAGGCCCCGCGTACCTCGACTGGTTCCGCACCAACGGCTTCACCGACCTGCACGACCCCGAGCACATCAACGAGGGCGAGGGCGACTTCCTCGTCACCGGCAGCTGGGTGCTGGCCGGCCGCGGCTTCCGCAGCACCCCCCAAGGGCACGCCGAGGCACAGGAGTTCTTCGGCCGCCCGGTGATCGGCCTGGAACTGACCGACCCCCGCTACTACCACCTCGACACCGCGCTCGCGGTCCTCGACACCGACGAGGTGATGTACCACCCGCAGGCGTTCTCCCCGGGCAGCCGGGCCGTCCTGGAGCGGCTCTTCCCCGACGCGGCGATCGCCGCACCCCAGGACGCCGCCGCCTTCGGGCTCAACGCGGTCAGCGACGGGCTGCACGTCGTCCTGCCCGAGGCCGCGACGGGCCTCGCCGAACAGCTCCGCGCCCGGGGCTTCGAGCCCGTGGGCATAGACCTGTCCGAGCTGCTCAAGGGCGGCGGCAGCGTGAAGTGCTGCACCCTCGAACTGCGCGAAGAGCCGAGCGAACGCGCCTGATACCGGCCGGAGGCGCCGAGCCCGGGCGCACGGCGCCTCCCGCTTCACCCCTCGCCCTTCATGCCGCCCGTTGCTCCACGAGCCTGATGAACTGGCCCGCCGTCGAGTTGGCGTAGAAGTCGCGCGGCGTCAGCTCGGGCAGCCCGCGCTCCCGCATCTCGGCCAGGACCCGGACCACCAGCAGTGAATTGCCGCCCAGCTCGAAGAAGTTGTCGTCGGCCGTCACCTCGGTCCGCAGACAGTGGCTCCAGATCCCGAGAACCCCGTCGGCGAGCCCACCGGAGCCCGGGCCGGAGCCCGGGCCGGAGCCCGGGCCGGAGCCCGGGCCGGAGCCCGGGCCGGAGACCACCGAGTCCGATGCCGAGGCCGCCCGCTGCCGCATCGCGCGCCCCGCGTCCGGCTCCGGCAGCCGGGCCACATCCGGTTTTCCGTTCACGGTCAGCGGCACCTCCGCTATCCGGGTGAGCGTGGTCGGCGTCATGTAGTCGGGCAGGATCCGCCGGGCGCCGTCGAGGATCCGCCAGGCATCTGCCTCCCGTGCGCCCGCCGCGGGCACGAAGTACGCGTCGATCCTGCTGCTCGCCGGGTCACCGGGCACCGCCTCCCTGACGACGGCCGCGGCCGCGCCGACCCCCGGGTCGTCCAGCAGCACGGAGCGGATCTCGTCCAGCTCGATGCGATGCCCCCGGATCTTGACCTGGCTGTCGAGCCTGCCGAGGTGGTCGAGCGTCCCGTCGGGGTGCAGCCGCCCCCGGTCCCCGCTGCGGTAGAGCCGCTCCCCGGTGGCCTCGTCGGTGACGAACCGCCGTGCCGTCAGCTCCGGTTGGCCGAGATAGCGGTCGGCCACCCCCGCCCCGCCGACGTAGATCTCCCCGGCGGCCCCCGGCGGGAGCACCCGCCCGGCGCCGTCCCGTACGGACACCGACCAGCCGGGCAGGGCCCCGCCCACCGAACGCGAACCCGCCACCACATCCGCAGGGGTGACGGTCCGCGCCGTTACGTGCACGGTTGTCTCGGTGATGCCGAACATGTTCACCACCCGGCACCGCGAGGGCGAGTAGCGGGCGAACCATGGTCCCAACAGCCGTACGTCCAGGGGCTCTCCGCCGAACACCAGCAGCCGCACCGGCATCTCGCCCCGCTCCCGCCGGTCGGTGTTGGCCAGCTGGGCGAAGGCGGACGGGGTCTGGTTGAGGACGGTGACACCGTGCTCCGACAGCAGCCGGTGGAACGCACGGGTGTCCCTGGCCACCCAGTAGGAGACGACGACCAGGCGCCCGCCGGTCAGCAGACAGCCCCAGATCTCCCAGACCGAGAAGTCGAAGGCGCTCGAATGGAAGAGCGTCCACACGTCGTCGGGCCCGAGCCCGAAGTCCCCGGCCGTGGCGTCCAGCAGCGCGGCCACGTTCCGGTGCGGCACGACCACGCCCTTCGGCCGCCCCGTCGACCCCGATGTGTAGATCACGTACGCGTCGTCGTCCGCGCTCCCGGCCTCCCGCGCCTCGTCCTCAGGGGTACGGGAGGCTCCGGCGGCGCTCAGCTCCGCCAGGGGTACGGTGCGGACTCCCGCAATCGTCGGGAAGCCGTCCGGGTCGCCGACGACGAGCGGGAGCGAGGCGCTCTCGCAGATGTAACGCAGCCTGTCCGCCGGGTAGTTGACGTCCATCGGTACATAGGCGCCGCCCGCCTTCAGCACACCGAGCAGGGCGACGACCAGCGAGACGTCACGGTCCAGGCACACCCCGACCCGGCTGCCCCGCACCACCCCCAGCGCGCGCAGCCCCGCCGCGACCCGGTCCGCCCGCTCGTCGAGCTGGCGGTACGTCAATTGCCCGGCCTCGTCCACGAGTGCCACGGCATCCGGGCGCCGCAGGGCCACCTCCCGGAAGAGCTCGTCGATGCGCCGACCGGGCGCGGGACGGACGGCCGCGCTGCCCGCACCGCCCAGGCGCAGGATGCGCTCGGTGTCCTCGGTGCCGACGAACGGCACGGCGGACAGCGGTAGTCGACCGGTTCTCCCGCCCTTCTCCGCGAGGTGCCCGGCGAGCCGCTCCACGCAAGCGCAGAAGAGCTCGACCACGTGCGGCGAGAACGCCCCCTCGTCGAACCAGCACTCCGCCGCGTACGTACCGTCATCGCCCTCGGCCCCGAGCACCGTGAGCGGGAACACCGGCGCCTGGCACGGCAGATAGGAGCGGTCCTCCCGCGCAGCGGAGAGCACGAGCCCGACCGGGGGCAGCGCGTCACCGGCCCCGGACCGTGACGGCGACGGTGACGGCGACACAGCGCCTACGCGGTCCAGGAAGTCCCCGGCCCCCTCGTCCGCCCCGGCGTCCGCGATGCGCAGGACCTCCGTGCGCGGCGACGCGCACCCGGTGTCGAGCCGGCCCACATCGGCCGCCCCCGCACCGCTGTACCTGGCCGTGGTGAGCGCCACCGCGGCCAGCAGCACCCGCCCGGTCATCCCCGGGCCACCGGGCAGGGCCAGCCGACGCGCACTCACCAGCCCCGCACGGCCCGGATCCCCCAGCCCCCAGCCCGCCGAAGCCCACGCGCCGGACGGGGCGGCAGGCTGATCCACCGGGTCGGGAACCGCGGCCCCTGAGCCGTACACCAGCAGATCGGCCACCCCGTCCAGGACCGCCCTGGGCACCCGCCCCCGGTCGGCCACCAGCACCAGGTCCGCCGGCCCGTCCGTGTACCGCAGCAGGACCGCGCGCAGCGGGACCCGCCCGCCGCCCACCGGCCGCAGCGACTCCCGCAGCGCACGCTCCCGCGAGCCCCGCGCCCCGTACTCCCACGGCACGGCGGTCTCCCAGAGCCGCGCCCCCCGCAGCACGGGCCAGCGCCCGGCGGCCCCGGCCAGCCCGCGGCGCAGCTCCTCGCCGTCGCCCGGGTCCGCGATGCGCAGGACCAGGGCGTGCCCGCTCCGGCCCGGCGCCGACAGCGGCCGACCGGACAGCGGCAGGGCGGACAACGGGCGGGCGGGCGGCGGGACTTCGCCGGCCGCGCGGGGTGGTCTGTTGACGGCTGTCGCCATGCTGCGGCCTCCTGCGGGGACGGGACGGTGGGGAGAGAGGTCGGAGGAGTGGTAGGGGGAGGCGGAGCTCACCGGCTGGTGAATCCGCCGTCGACGGTGACCACCGTGCCGGTCACCTGGTGGGAGTCGTCACCGGCCAGCCAGACGGCGGCCCCCGCGATGCTGGACGTTTCGACGAGCGTGTTCATCGGCTGGTCCCGCAGGAAGGCCTCCTCGTGCTCGTCGAGCGGGATGTCGAGCGACTGCGCGATCTCCGCGAGCATCCGGCCCTCCACGAGGGGGTTGTCGCGCACCGAGCCGGGACAGATCGCGTTGACGCGGACGTGGAAGGGCGCGTAGTCGAGCGCCGCGGCCTTCGTCAGCCCGATGAGCCCGTGCTTGGCCGTCACGTACGAGGCGAAGTTGCGGTAGCCGACGAGCCCGGCGGTCGACGAGACGTTGATGATGCTGCCCGCCCGCCGTTCGAGCATCGAAGGCGCCATGGCCTTGATCATCCGCCAGGTGCCGTTGAGGTTGGTGTCCAGCATGAGCAGCCAGTCGTCCTCGCTGATCTCGTGCACGGGCCGGCCCGAAGGCGCCGCGATCCCCGCGTTGTTGACCAGCACGTCGATGGCCCCGAAGCGGTCGACGGCCTCCTCCACCGCATCGCGGGTGCCCTCCGGGTCGCGTACGTCGACCGCGGTGGCGACGACGGAGCTGCCCTGCTCCTCGCAGAGCCGCGCCGTGCACTCCAACTGGTCCCGGCTGCCGAGCGGATACCCGACGCCGTCGACGTCGCGGCCGATGTCGAGCAGCAGCAGATCGGCGCCCTCGCGCGCGAATCTGAGGGCGCACTCCCGGCCCAGCCCACGTGCCGCTCCCGTGATCACGGCGGTCCTGCCCTTGAGTACCATGCCCGCGCTCTCCGTTCGGGGGTCCGTCATCCGGGGATCCGTCATCGTCCGGCGATGGTGCGCAGCAGCTCATCGGGCGAGTCGGCGAGGTACATGTGGCCGCCCGGCAGTTCGGTGTACCGGAAGTCCGCGCTGGTGGTGGTGTGCCACTGCCGGGCGTGCTCGGCCGAGACCAGGGCGTCATCGGCGCCGCGCAGCGCGGTGACCGGCACCCGCAGCGGCTCGTCCCTCGACGGCTTGTAGTTCTCGTGCATGGCCACGTCGGCGCGGAGCACGGGCAGCAGCAGTTCACGCAGGTCGGGATCGTCGAACGCCTCGTGCCGGTAGCCCGCGAACTCCCGTACCCGCTCCAGGAATTCATCGTCGCTGAGCCCGGTCGCCCTGGCGTCGCGGCCGTGCCAGGGGCCCGGCGAGCCGCTGACGTACACATGACTCAGCCCCTCATGGCAAAGCGCGGTCAGCGCGTGCGCCAGCTCATAGCTCAGTACGGCTCCGAGGCTGTGCCCGAACAGCGCGAACCTCCCGGTCCCCGCGGTGAGGTCGACGACGTGGGGCGCGAGCCGGGCGGCCGCCTCGGCCGCGTCGGTGAAGGGCGCCTCAATGAACTGCTCCTCACGGCCCGGCAGTTGCACCGGCAGGATCGTGAGACCCGGCGTCGGCCGCTGCGCCCAGGCGCGATAGAAACCGGCGCCGCTCCCGGCGAAGGGCAGACACACCAGGGACAGGGGCTCCGAAGAGGAGGGCTCCGAAGGGGACGGCTCTGAAGAAGGCGGTTCTGAAGACGGCATGGGCGTTCCTCGTTCTTTCTCGCGAATCGGAATGAGAACGATGGCGAAACGGCCCCCGGCCGGAAAGTCCCGGAAGTGTCAGGGAAGCCGCCGGAAAGTCAAAGGCGTCGGACGCGCGGCCGCTGCTTTGCCCGGAGGCTAACCGAGGCGGTGAATCCCGTGCAATCGGCCATCGCCCGGGCTCGCACGGGCGGCCCCCTGTCCTGTCGACAGGACAGGGGGCGGCTCAGGGCCGACGGGTTCGTGCTTGACCTCGGCAGCTCCCAGGGATGAAGCTGTGGGCGGCCCCGGGGCGGTGCGATGCGCCCCGAGGGAGTCGCATCCAGGAAATCCCGGAGGATTTCCCGAGGATTCACGGTGGCGGTGCGCAACCGCCCTATCCGGCATTGGTGTCGCGGAGCCGCCGCGGACATCAGTGCAATGCGCAGCACAATGCGAACCGATTCTCCGATCCACTTGTTCGGGTGGGGTGATGCACGTGCGTGATCAGGTGGAGCCGTACCGGTCACTGATGGAGTCGGGCGATTCGGCGATGCCGGTCCCCGGCGGGACAATTCCCGCGCTGTTCGCGCTGCGGGCCGCGCAGGCCCCCGAGTCCACCGCGATCGTGTCGGGCGACCGCTCGCTCACCTACCGGGAGCTCGACGTCCGCTCGGACCGGGTGGCGGGGGAGCTGCGGCGGCGCGGCGTGGGCGCCGAGTCGCTCGTCGCGGTGGCCATGCCGAGGTCCACGGAGCTCGCGGTGGCGCTCCTCGGAGTGCTGAAGGCGGGCGCCGCGTATCTGCCGGTCGACCTCGAATACCCGGCCCAGCGGATCGAGTTCATGGTGCGGGACTCCGCGCCCGTCCTGCTGATCGCCGCCGAGGGCACGGCCGGGGACTTGCCCGGCGGCTGCCCCCGGGTCGAGCCGGCGGAGCTTGAGGACCCGGAGTCCCAGGCCCCCGCCCCGGAGCCCGTACTTCCCCCCGAGCAGCTCGCGTATGTCATCTACACCTCGGGCTCGACGGGCACCCCCAAGGGCATCGGCATCACCCACCGGGACGTGATCGGTCTTGCCGGGGACCGGAGTTGGCGCGGCGGCCACGCACGCGTACTGCTGCACTCGCCGCTGTCCTTCGACGCCTCCGTGTACGAGCTGTGGGTACCGCTGCTGGGCGGCGCCCAGGTCGTCGTGGACCCGGCGCCCGACCTCACCCCCGAATCGCTGGCCGCCCTGGTGGAGCGGCACCGGGTCACCGCGGTCTTCCTGACCAGCGCCCTGTTCAGCCTCCTGGCGGAGGAGGACCCGCACTGTCTGGGCGGGCTCCGCGAGGTGTGGACGGGCGGCGAGCGCGTCTCGCCCCAGGCGGTCCGGCGGGCCCAGGAGGCCTGCCCGCACACGGAGTTCACCAATGTGTACGGGCCCACGGAGACGACGGTCTTCGCCGTCGAGCACCGGGCGGCCCGCACTGCGGACGCCGACGCACCCGTCCCCGCCGACATCCCCATCGGGCGGCCCATGGACGGCATGAGCGCCCATGTGCTCGACGACACCCTGCGCCCGGTGGCACCGGGCACACCGGGCGAGCTGTACCTCGCGGGCACCGGGCTCGCGCGCGGCTATCTGAGCCGGTCCGGGGGGACCGCCGAGCGGTTCGTCGCCTGCCCGTTCGGCCCTGAGGGGGAGCGGATGTACCGCACCGGGGACGTGGTGACCACAACCCCCGGGGGCGAGCTGGTCCACCTGGGCCGCGCCGACGCCCAGGTCAAGCTCAGGGGCTTCCGCGTCGAACCGGGCGAGATCGAGGCCGTGCTGCTCTCCCACCCCGGGGTGGGGCAGGCGGTGGTCGTCGTCCACGAAGGCACAGGAGACGCGGGCACCGGCACGGGCCGCAGCCTGGCCGGCTACGTGGTCCCGTCGGCCGATGGCCGCGGCGGCCCCGAGTTCGCGCTCGGCTCCGGGCTGATGACCGGCGAACTGCGGGCGTACGTGGCGGAGCGCCTGCCCCGGTTCATGGTGCCCGCCTCGTTCACGGTCCTGGAGAGGCTGCCGCTGACGCCCAACGGCAAACTCGACCGGGACGCGCTGCCCGCCCCCGAGTTCACCGGCGGCGCCTACCGGGCGCCCCGCACCCCCGAGGAGGAGACCGTCGCCGGGCTCTTCGCCGAGGTGCTCGGCCTGGAGCGGGCCGGTGCCGACGACGACTTCTTCGCCCTGGGCGGCGACAGCATCCAGGCGATCCAGGTGGTGACCAGGGCGCGCGCCCAGCGGGTGACGCTCAGCCCCCGCGAGGTCTTCCGGCTCAGGACCGTGGCCCGGCTGGCCGAGGTCGCGGCCGCGCGCGCCGGGCAGCACCCGGACGCCGGGCCCGGACTCGCCGAGCTGCCGGGCGGCGGCGTCGGCCCGATGCCCCTGATGCCCGTGGCCCGCTGGATCCAGGAGCTCGGCCCCGGCTTCGACCGGCTCTCGCAGGCCGTGGTGCTCGAACTGCCGCGGGACATCGACCGCCCCGGGCTCGCCGCGACCCTGACGGCGGTCATCGACCGGCACGACCTGCTCCGTACGACACTGACACCGGACGGACTGCTCACCGCCCCGCCGGGATCGGTCGACGCGGACGCGCTGATCCGGCGCGTCCCCTGCGACGGCGACTGGGCGGCGGAGGGCTGGCGGAAACTGCTCCTGGCAGAACTCGACGCCGCAGCAGGGCAGTTGGCCCCGGCGGACGGATCGGTGGCTCGGTTCGTCTGGTTCGACCCGAGTGCGGGGAGCGCCCCGAGTGAGGGGAGCGGGCCGGGTGCCGGGAGCGGGCCGGGGCGGCTGCTCGTGATGCTGCACCACCTGGTCGTCGACGGAGTGTCGTGGCGGATCCTCATGCCGGACCTCGCGGCCGCCTGGGACCGTATCAGGGCAGGTCAGCAGCCCGAGCTGCCCGCCGTGGGGACTTCCGTACGCCGCTGGGCCCACGCCCTCGCCGACGAGGCCGCCGCGGGGCGGGCCGCGGAGCTCCCGGTCTGGCGGTCCGTGGTGACGGGCCCCGACCCCCTCATCGGGGCCAGGAGGATCGACCCGGCCGTGGACGTCATGGCCACGGTGCACAAGGCGCGCGTCCTGCTGCCCGTGCCCGTCACCGAGGCCCTGCTGACCGCCGTACCGAAGGCGTTCCACGGCTCGGCGGCCGACGCCCTGCTGGCCGCGCTCGCCCTGGCCGTCGCGGCCTGGCGCCGCGACCGGGGAGTCGACGAACCGTCGACCCTGCTCAGGCTCGAAGGCCACGGCCGCGAGGAGGACGCCGTCCCCGGCGCCGACCTGGCCCGTACTGTCGGCTGGTTCACCAGCGTCTTCCCGGTCCGCCTCGACCTGAGCGGCATCGACATCGACGAGGCACTTGCGGGCGGCCCCGCGGCGGGCACCGTACTCAAGACGGTGAAGGAACAGCTCGCCGCCGTACCGGACAAGGGCATCGGCTACGGCCTGCTGCGCTACCTCAACGACGAGACCGCCACCGCGCTGTGCGACCACCCGCTCGGACAGATCGGGTTCAACTACCTCGGCCGGTTCTCCGCCGCCGACATGCCCGAGGAGCTGCGCGGCCTCGGCTGGACCCAGACCGACGACCTCACCGCCTTCGCCGAACTGGCCGAACTCGACGCCGGACACGACCCGCGCATGCCCGCCCTGTCCGAGGTGGACATCAACGCCATGGTCACGGACACCCCCGAAGGCCCCCGCCTCGGCGCCCTGTTCGGCGCCCCCGCCGGAGTACTGCCCCCCGAGGAGACGCAGCGGCTCGCCGAACTGTGGAGCACCGCGCTCGAAGGGCTCGCCCGGCACGCCACCGCACCGGGCGCGGGCGGGCTGACCCCGTCCGACGTGCCCTTGGTCGAGGTGGGCCAGGGCGAGTTGGAGGAGTGGGAGCGGCGCTACCCCGGCATCGAGGACGTCTGGCCGCTCACCTCGCTCCAGGCCGGACTGCTCTACGAGTCGCAGACCGGACTGCTCCACGCGCCGCAGCCGGACGGCCCGGGGTTCGACGCCTACCAGGTCCAGTACACCCTCCACCTGTCGGGCCCCGTCGACCCGGCCAGACTGCGGGCCGCAGGGCAGGCGCTCATCGACCGGCACGCCGCCCTGCGCGCTGCGTTCGTGCCCGCCGCGTCGGGAGACCTGGTCCAGCTCGTCGTCGCCGACGTCCAACTCCCGTGGCGGGAAGCTGACTTGACCGGCCATGATCCCGCCGACCGGGACGAGGTGTTCGCCCGGCTGCTCGCCGACGACCTGGTGGAGCACTTCGACCCGGCGGCACCGCCCCTGCTGCGGATGACCCTCGCCGCCATGGACCCGGAGCGCTTCGAACTGGTCCTCACCGCGCACCACGTGCTCTTCGACGGCTGGTCGATCCCGCTCCTCGCACAGGACCTGCTGCGGCTGTACGGATCGGCCGGCGACGCCTCGGCCCTGCCCCGGCCCCGCGCCTACCGGGAGTTCCTGGCCTGGCTCGCCGGACAGGACCGCGCCGCGTCGGCCCGGGCGTGGGCGGCGGAGCTCGACGGCTTCGACGAGCCCGCGCTGCTCGCGCCGGCTACGGGAACCCATGCGGGCCACGTCGGCATCGGCCAGACCGAGGTGCCGCTCCCCCCGGATACCGCACGCGCCCTCGCGCGGCGCGCGGCGGAGCTCGGCATCACCCTCAACATCGTCGTCCAGGGCGCGTGGGCGATGCTCGTAGGACAGTTGACGGGCCGTCAGGACGTGGTGTTCGGGGCCACCGTCGCGGGCCGCCCGCCCGCGATCCCCGGCGTGGAGTCGGTGGTCGGCCTCTTCCTCAACACCGTTCCCGTACGGGTGAGATGGGCCGCTGGGGACAGCATCGGCACCGTACTGACCGCACTGCACGAGCGGCAGGGCGGCCTCCTCGACCACCACCACCATCCGCTGCACGAAATCCAGCGAGCCACCGGCACCCCCGCCCTGTTCGACACCTATGTGGCGTTCGAGTCCTTCCCGCTCGACCGGGCCGGGATCACCGAGGCGAGCAACGAGGCGGGCATCGCCTTCACGGGGCTCCGCCCCTTCGCCACCACGCACTACCCGCTGTCCGTGATGGCGCTGCCCGCCGACGGCGGCGCCCCCCTGCGGCTGGTCCTGCAGTACCGGCACAGCGCCTTCGGCCCCGCCGACGTGGAGAGCGTCGCCCGCCGCTTCGCCCGGGTGCTGCGGCACATCGCCACGGACACCGAACGCCCGGCAGGGGCGCTGGACCTGCTGGAGCCCGCCGAACGGGACCGCGTACTGCGGGAGTTCAACAGCACTCCTGATACCGCCACCCCCACGACCGTCCCCGACCTCTTCCACCGCCAGGCGCACCGCACCCCCGACGCCGTGGCCGTCGTCGCGGGCGGCGCAACGCTGACCTACCGCGAACTCGACGAGCGGGCCGACCGCATCGCCCACGCCCTGCGCGAGCACGGCGCGGGCCCCGAGACCCTCGTGGCCCTCGCCCTGCCCAGAACGGCGGAACTGGTCGTCGCCCTGCTCGGCGTGCTCAAGTCCGGCGCCGGATACCTTCCCGTCGACCCGGAATACCCGGGCCGCCGCAAGGAGTTCCTGCTCGCCGACGCCCGCCCGTCGCTGGTTCTCACCGACGCGGCCACCGGACGGAAACTGCCCCCCGTCGACGTACCGCTGCTGCACATCGAAGACCTGACACGTACCACCGGAGAAACGAAACCGGGCCCAGGCCCCAGGCCGGACAACGTGGCCTACGTGATGTACACATCGGGGTCCACCGGCACCGCCAAGGGCGTGGTCATCTCGCACCGCAACATCACCAGCTGCCTGCCGTCCCTGGTGGCAGCCCTGGGCGTCGCGCCCGGCGCGCGCATGCTCGCCGGGGCGTCGGTCAACTTCGACGTATCCGTCTTCGAGATCTTCTCGACCCTGTGTACGGGAGGGGTCGTCGAAGTCGTCAGGGATATCCTGACCCTGGGCGAGCGCGACGGCTGGACCGGCGGCGTCATCAGCACCGTGCCCTCCGCCTTCGCCGAACTCCTCGACCAGGTGCCCGGCCGGATCAGCGCCGAGACCGTGATGCTCGCGGGCGAGGCCCTGCCCACCGCACTGCTGCGGCGCATCCGCGAGGCGATGCCCGGCGTGCGCGTCGTCAACGGCTACGGGCAGAGCGAGACCTTCTACGCCACCACCTACTCCCTCGCCGGGACCGACGAGTGGGAGGGCGACGCGGCGGGAGCCCCCATCGGGGCGCCCCTCGACACCGTCCGGGTGTACGTGCTCGGCACCGGACTCCAGCCCGTGCCGCCCGGTGTGGTGGGCGAACTGTACGTGTCGGGGGCCACCGTCGGCCGCGGCTACCGGGGCCGCCCCGCGCTGACCGCGGGCCGCTTCGTACCCGACCCGTACGGCCCGCCCGGATCCCGGATGTACCGCACCGGGGACCTGGCCCGCTGGAACCCCGGGGGACAGCTGGAGTACGCGGGACGCGGCGACGCCCAGCTGAAGGTACGCGGCGCCCGCGTCGAACCGGCCGAGGTCGAGGCGGCGCTCACCGCGCACCCCGGCGTCGACCGGGCGGCCGTCACGGTCAAGGAGGGCCGGGGCCCGGGCGCGTCAGGGCACTTGGTGGCGTACGTGACCCCCGCGGCAGCTCCCGTAACTCCCTCCGCAACCCCAGACAACCTGCGCACCTTCCTCGCCGATAAGCTCCCCGACTTCATGGTGCCCGCCGCCTTCGTCGTCCTGGACGCGCTCCCGCTGATGCCCAACGGCAAGCTGGACCGCGCCGCACTGCCCGAACCGCAGTTCACCGGCGCCGCCTACCGCGCACCGCGCGACGCCCGCGAAGAGACGCTGTGCCGCCTGTACGCCGAGGCGCTCGGCGCGGACCGGGTCGGCATCGACGACGACTTCTTCGCCCTGGGCGGGCACTCCCTGGTGGCGACCCGGCTGATCAGCCGGATCCGCGCGGAGCTCGGCAGGGACATCCCCGTCAGCACCGTCTTCCAGCGCCCGACCGTCGCCGAACTGGCGCGCGAGCTGGACGCCCCGGCCACCGCCAGCAGGCCCCGCCTACGCCGCATGACCGACCGATGAGGAGACGCCGAGTGATCCCCCTGTCCTTCGCGCAGCGGCGGCTGTGGTTCATCGACCGGTTCGAGGGGCCGTCGGCCACCTACAACCTCCCCTTCGTGCTCCGCCTCACCGGCACCCTCGACACCACCGCACTGGCCCTGGCCGTACGCGACGTGGTCACCCGTCACGAGAGCCTGCGGACCGTGTTCGTCGAGGACGACGAGGGACTGCCCGCCCAGCACGTCGTCCCGGCCGACGGCCTCGACCTGCCGGTGCCGGTCACCGACATCACCCCCGAGGGCGAGGCCGACGCGCTGGGCCAGGCCGTCGCCCACCGCTTCGACCTCGCCACCGAGATTCCGGTACGGGCCAGTGTGCTGCGCCGAGGCCCCGAGGAGCACCTCCTCCTGCTGGTCGTGCACCATGCCGCGGCCGATGGCGAGTCGATGGCGCCGCTCGCCCGCGACCTGGCCGCCGCGTACACCGCCCGACTGCGCTCCGAGCCGCCCCGGTGGCCCGAACTCCCCGTCCAGTACGGCGACTACACGCTCTGGCAGCGGGAACTCCTCGGCGACGAGAACGACCCCGACAGCGTGCTCGCCACCCAACTCGCGTACTGGCGCCAACAGCTCGCAGGCGCCCCCCAGCAGCTGCGGCTGCCCACCGACCGCCCCCGCCCCCCGGCCGCAAGCCACCGAGGCGACATGGTCGAGTTCGCCATCGGAGCCGACCTCGTCACGGCCGCCGAAGAGCTGGCGCGGACCCGGGGCCTGACGACGGCGATGGTCATGCAGACGGCCCTGGCCGCGACGCTCCACCACCTCGGCGCGGGCGACGACCTCACGATCGGCTCCACAGCGGCCGGGCGCGCCGACGAGGCGCTCACCGACCTGGTGGGCTTCTTCGTCAACACCTGGGTGCTGCGCGCCGACCTCTCGGGCAACCCGACGCTCGGCGGGCTCCTCGACCGGGTGCGCGACACGGCCCTGCGCGCCTACGACCACCAGGACGTGCCCTTCGAGCGGCTCGTCGAAGCGCTGAACCCGGAGCGCTCCACCGCGTACCACCCGCTCTTCCAGACCATGTTCACCTGGCAGAACCACACCCGGGTCGACCTCCCGCTGCCACCCGGCCTGACCGCCGAGCTGACGGCGGTCGCCACCCCCACCGCCAAGTTCGACCTGGAGTTCAACTTCGCGGCGGGCGCTCCCGGCGAGGGCATGACCTGCAACCTCGAATACGCCACCGACCTCTTCGACCGGTCCACGGCGGCCGGCATCGGCGACCGCTTCCTCCGCGTCCTGCACGCCCTCACCGCGGCCCCCGGCACCAGGGTCGGCGCGGTGGACGTACTGGCCCCCGCCGAGCACGCGCTGCTGGCCGGGTTCAACGACACGGCGGCCGCCACACCCGAGGTGACCGTCCCCGAGCTGATCCGCCGTCAGGCCGCCCGGACGCCCGACGCCGTGGCGGTCGTCCACGATGAACAGGAGCTGACCTACCGGGAGTTGCACACGCGTGCCGCCCGCCTGGCCCGCGAACTCAACCGGTACGGCGCCGGCCCCGAGTCCGTCGTCGGCCTGGCACTGCCGCGCTCCGCCGACCTGGTCGTCGCGCTGCTCGCCGTCCTGATGTCGGGCGCCGCCTATCTGCCGATCGACCCCAGGTACCCCAGCAAGCGGCTGGACTTCATCCTCTCCGAGACCCACCCCCAACTGCTCCTCACGGACACGGCCACGGCGGACAGCCTCCCGGACGACGGCACCCCCCGCCTGCACCTGGACACCCTGCCCCCGACCGAAGCGGAAGGAATCACTCCGCAGTCGCCGCCCCACCCCGACAACATCGCCTACGTGATGTACACATCGGGCTCGACCGGCACCCCCAAGGGCGTCGCCATCACCCACAGAGGCATCGTCAACGGCATCACCCGCCTCGCCTCCGTCGTCGGCATCGGCCCCTGCTCCCGCATGCTGGCCGGCACCTCGGTCAACTTCGACGTGTCCGTCTTCGAGATCATCACCACGCTCGGCACCGGCGGCACCGTGGAGATCGTCCGCGACGTACTGGCCCTCGGTGAACGGCCCTCCTGGTCGGGCAGCGTCATCTCCACCGTGCCCTCGGTCTTCGCCGAGATCATCGACGACATCGCCGCCACCACCACGGTCGACACCGTCGTCTTCGCCGGAGAAGCCCTCCTCGCCTCCCTCGTCCACCGCGTCCAGGAAGCCTTCGAAGGCGTCCGCGTCGTCAACGCCTACGGCCAGAGCGAGAGCTTCTACGCCACAGCCCTCGTTGCACCCCCGACCGCCCAGGACGCACCCGGCAGCGCCCCCATCGGAGCACCGCTCGGCAACATGCGCGCCTACGTGCTCGGCCCCGGCCTCCTGCCCGTCCCGCCCGGCGTCGTCGGTGAGCTGTACGTCGCGGGCGCAGTCGGACGCGGCTACCACGGCCGCCCCGCGCTCACCGCCGACCGGTTCGTCGCCGACCCGTACGGCCCCGCCGGATCCCGGATGTACCGCACGGGCGACCTCGCCCGCTGGAACACCGAAGGGCACCTCGAATTCGCCGGGCGCGACGACGCCCAGATGAAGGTGCGCGGCTTCCGCATCGAACCCGGCGAGGTCGAGGCGGCGCTCACCGCGCACCCCGGCGTCGCCCAGGCCGTCGTCACCACGCACGTCCGGCCAGGCGGCACCCAACTCGTCGGCTACATAGTCCCGTTGAGCGTGGGCAGCCTCGGCACCGTCGAGAGCATCGGGCACATCGACGTCGACCTGACCGCAGGCGTATCGGTCCCCGAACTGCGCACCTTCGTCGCGGGCCGCCTCCCCGAGTTCATGGTCCCCTCCGCCTTCGTCATGCTCGACCGGCTGCCCCTGGCCCCCAACGGCAAACTGGACCGGGCCGCACTCCCCGCCCCCGAGTTCAAGGGCGGCACCTACCGCGCACCGGACTCCGTACCGGAGAAGGTCCTGGCCGGGGTGTACGCCGAAGTCCTGGGCGTGGACCGGGTCGGTATCGACGACGACTTCTTCACGGTCGGCGGCGACAGCATCCGCTCGATCCAGGTGGTGTCGCGGGCGAGGGCGCAGGGCGTGGAGATCACCCCGCGCCAGATCTTCGAACGCCGCACCGTCGCCGAACTCGCCACGGTCGCCGGCAGCATGACCGAGGGGAGCGTACGCCTGGCGGAGCTGGCGGGCGGCGGCGAGGGCTGGATGCCACTGCTGCCGGTCGCCGAATACCTCGCCGAACTGGGCGGCGGCTCCGACAGGTTCTCCATGTCGATGGTCCTGGACCTGCCCGAAGGCATAGGCGAGGAGGGCTTGCATGCGACGCTGCGGGCGGTCCTGGATCGTCATGATGTGCTGCGGTCGCGGCTGGTGGGTGACGGCATGGAGGTCGGGGGCCCGGTGGAGGTGGCGCCCCTGATCGTCCGCGTGGGCGAAGGCGCTGATCTGCGGGTGGAGTTGGATGCTGCGACGGGTCGGCTGGATCCGGTGGCGGGTGTGATGGCGCAGTTCGTGTGGTTCGTGGATGCGGGTCGGCTGCTGGTGGTGCTGCATCATCTGGTGGTGGACGGGGTGTCGTGGCGGGTGCTGCTGCCGGATCTGGCGGAGGCATGGCGGCGGATCAAGTCCGGAGCGGGGCCGGAGCTGCCGGGTGTGGCGACGTCGGTACGCCGCTGGGCGCACGCCCTGCGCGATGAGGCGTCCAGTGAGTCCCGTACCGCAGAACTCCCCTTGTGGCGCTCGATAGTTGAGCACCCGGACCCGGACCTCGGCAGCAGGCCACTCGACCCTGCCGTCGACGTGACGGCCACCCTCGACTACGTATGGGCCGAAGTGCCGCCCGCAGTGACGGAGGTGTTGCTGACGGGGTTGCCGGGGGTGTTCCGCAGTGGTGCGGCGGACGGTCTGCTGGCGGGCCTGGCGCTGGCGGTGGCCAAGTGGCGCCGAGATCGGGGCGCGGGGGAGTCCTCGCTGCTGGTGCGCCTGGAAGGGCACGGCCGTGAGGAGGGTGTGGTCCCGGGGGCGGACTTGTCGCGCACGGTGGGCTGGTTCACGAGCATGTTCCCGGCGCGTCTCGACATCGAAGGTGTGGATCTGGACGAGGCGTTCGCGGGCGGCCCGGCAGCAGGTGCGGCCGTCAAGGCGGTGAAGGAGCAGCTGCTCGCCATTCCCGACAAGGGTATCGGTTACGGCCTGCTGCGTTACCTCAACGACGAGACGGGCCGGCAGCTGGCCCCGTACTCCACCGGACAGATCGCCTTCAACTACCTGGGCCGTTTCTCCTCCACCGACATGCCCGAAGACCTCCGCGGCCTCGGCTGGACCCAGGCCCCCGGCACGGCCACCGTCGTAGCGACCCCCGACGCCGACATGCCCGCCCTCTCCGTCCTCGATGTGAACGCGCTCGTCACCGAGGGCGAGGGCGGTGCGCGCCTCCAGGCCCGATTCGGGTTCCCCACGGGAGTGCTGTCGGCCGATGAGGTAAGGGAGTTGGCGGACCTGTGGTGCGCCGCCCTGGAAGCGCTCGCCGCACACACCCAGCAGCCGGACGCGGGTGGCCTCACCCCCTCCGACGTCCCCTTGGTGACGGTCCGTCAGAGCGAGATCGAGGCGTGGGAGCAGCGCTACCCCTCCCTCACCGACATCTGGCCGCTCACCGCCCTCCAGTCAGGCCTGCTGTTCCACGCCCTGCTCGCCGGCACGGCGTTCGACGCCTACCACGTCCAGTTCGTCTACCATCTGTCCGGCGACGTGGACCCGGCGAGGATGCGCGCCGCAGGCCAGGCGCTCATCGACCGGCACCCCACCCTCCGCACCGCCTTCGTGACGAACGCCGAGGGCGACCACCTCCAGATCGTCCTCGACGACATCGAACTCCCCTGGAAACAACACGACTTGACCGGTCAAGGCACCGAAGAGCTGAACCGGCTGCTGACCGCCGACCGCGAGACCCACTTCGACCCGGCGGCACCACCCCTGCTGCGCATGTCCCTGGTGACCCTCGCCCCGGGCCGCTCCGAGCTCGTCTTCACCGCCCACCACGTCCTCTTCGACGGCTGGTCCGTACCGCTGCTCATGCAGGACCTGCTGAGGCTGTACGGGACGGGCGGCGAGGCATCGGCCCTGCCCCGTACCCGCGGCTACCGGGACTTCCTGCGCTGGCTCTCCCGCCAGGACCGGCAGGCCGCCGCCCGCGCCTGGGCCGCCGAACTCGCCGGAGTCGACGAGCCCACCCTCCTCGTCCCCGGCGCCGCATCCGAGACGGCCACCGCCGACATCGGCTCCGTCGACGTCCCGATCCCCACCGAGCTCGCCACCGCGCTCTCCCGGCGGGCCGCCGAACTGGGCGTCACCCTCAGCACCCTCGTCCAGGGCGGCTGGGCCCTGCTGCTCGGACAGCTCACCGGCCGCCAGGACGTGGTCTTCGGCGCGACGGTCTCGGGCCGCCCCGCCGTGGTCGACGGCGTCGACTCCATGGTGGGCCTCTTCATCAACACCCTTCCCGTACGGGTCGGTTACGCCCCCGGGGACACCGCAGCCGAGCTGCTCACCTCCCTCCAGAACCGGCAGGCCGCCCTCCTCGACCACCACCACTACGGGCTCGCCGACATCCAGCGGGCCGCCGGGCTCACCACACTCTTCGACACCGTCGTGGTCTTCGAGTCGTTCCCCGTCGACCGCGTCGGCATCAGCGAGGCCAACAGCGCGGCCGGAGTGACGATCACCGGCCTCACCCCGTTCAGCGGCAGCCACTACCCCCTCGCCGTCACCGCCGACGCCGACCCCCATCTGCGGATCGCCCTCCAGCACCAGCACGCGGTGATCGACCACGAAGCGGCGACCGTGATAGCCGACCGGTTCGCCCGGGTCCTCACCCAGTTGGCGGACGACCCGCACCGCCCGGTCCGGCAGATCGGGACACTCGCCCCCGCCGAGCGGGAGCAGGTCGTCGAACGGTGGAACGACACCACCAGGCCCGTCCCCGCCGTCACCCTCACCGCAGCCGTCGAGGCGCAGGCCGCGCGCACCCCCGACGCCGTCGCCGTGGACTTCGATGGCACCACCCTGACGTACACACAGCTCAACCGGCGTGCCAACCGGCTGGCCCGGCACCTGGCCGCCCAGGGCGCGGGCCCAGAGAGCGTGGTCGCCGTCCAACTCCCGCGCTCCGCCGACCTGATCGTCGCCCTGCTGGCGATCCTCAAGGCGGGCGCCGCCTACCTCCCCGTCGACCCGGGCCACCCCGCCGAGCGCATCGCTTTCCTGTACGAGGACGCGCGCCCCCTCCTCACCCTCACCACAGCGGCCGCCCCCGCACCGGAAGGCACCCGGCAGATCGCCGTCGACGACCCGGCCCTGCACCTCCCCCAGGACGGATCGGACCCCGACCCCGACAGCACGGAACTCACCGACCTCACAGATCTCACCGATGCCGACCGCGTACACCCCCTGACCCCCGCACACCCCGCGTACGTCATCTACACCTCGGGCTCGACCGGCCGCCCCAAGGGCGTCGTCGTCGAGCACGCGGCGATCGTCAACCGGCTGCTCTGGATGCGCGACGCCTACCGGGTGGACGGGGACGACCGCATCCTGCAGAAGACCCCGCTGGGCTTCGACGTATCGGTCTGGGAGCTCTTCCTGCCCCTGATCGCCGGCTCCGCGCTCGTCGTGGCCAAGCCCGAAGGCCACCGCGACCCTGCCTACCTGGCCCGGCTGATCCAGGAGTCCCGGGTCACGATCACCCACTTCGTACCGTCGATGCTGCAGGCGTTCCTCCAGGAACCCGCCGCGCGCGGCTGCACGAGTCTGCGCCAGGTCGTCTGCAGCGGCGAGGCGCTCCCGCCGCACCTGCGCGACCAGTACTACACCGTCCTCGACGCCCCGCTGGACAACCTCTACGGCCCCACCGAGACCGCCGTCGACGTCACCGCCACCCGCACCGGGGCGGGCGCCGGCACGGTCACCATCGGCAGCCCCGTGTGGAACACCCGCCTCTACGTCCTGGACGGACACCTCAACCCCGTCCCGCCGGGCGTGCCGGGCGAGCTGTACATCGCCGGGGACCAGCTGGCTCGCGGCTACCTCCACCGTTCCGCACTGACCTCGGAGAGGTTCGTCGCCAACCCCTTCGCCGGCCCCTCCGACGCGCCGGGCAGCCGCATGTACCGTGCCGGGGACCGGGTCCGCTGGGACCGGCAGGGCCGGCTGGAGTATCTGGGCAGGACCGACGACCAGGTGAAGGTACGGGGCTTCCGCATCGAACTCGGCGAGATCGAGGCCGCGTTGACCGCCCACCCCGGAGTCGAGCACGCCGCGGTCGTCGCCCGCGACACCGAGGGCGGACCGCAGCTCGTCGGATACGTCGTCCCGGCACCCGCCGAAGCCCCCGACGTGGCCCGGATCGCCCGGCTCAGGAGCGAGGGCCGACTGGACGGGGTCGACCTCCACGAACTGCCCAACGGCATGCTGATCTCCGCCCGCAACCGGTCGAACACCCTCTTCCTCTACGACGAGATCTTCACCAGGAACGAGTACCTCAGGGGCGGCGTGACTCTCCCCGAAGACGCGACCGTCGTCGACGTCGGCGGCCACGTCGGCCTGTTCTCCCTGTACGTGAAGACCCTGCGCCCCGACGCCAGGATCCACGCCTTCGAGCCGATGCCCGAACTGGCCGGGATGTTCCGGCTCAACGCCGCGCTGCACGGCATCGACGTCCGGATCACCAACTGCGCCCTGGGCCGCGAGCCCGGCAGCGCCGTCTTCACGTACTACCCTGAGATGTCCCTGCTCTCCGGGCGCTTCGCCGACGAGGACGAAGAGCGCCGCATGCTGGAACGGGTCATCGAGAACGACCGCGGCACCACCGACAGCGAGATGCTGGACGAACTGCTCACCGACCGGCTGCGCAGCGTTCCCGTCAACGTCGAACTGCGCACCCTCTCCCAGATGATCCGGGAGAACGGCATCTCCGCCATCGACCTCCTGAAGATCGACGCGGAGAAGGGCGAACTCGACGTCCTGCTCGGCATCGAGCCCGAACACTGGCCGCTCGTCCGGCAGATCGTGGCCGAGGTCCACGACATCGACGGCCGCCTGGACACCGTCGTGGCGCTCCTGCGCGACAAGGGGTTCCGCACCACGGTCGAGAGCTCCCACGAGCTGTCCCTGACCGGCATGTACTCCCTGTACGCCGTGCGCCCGCCCACCGGCGACGACCCTCCCGTGCCGCCGACGGCCGAGCCCAGCGCCTGGTACAACCCGGATCAGCTCACCGCCGACATCCGCGACCGCACCGGAGACCGGCTGCCGGAGTACATGGTGCCGTCGGCCCTCGTCGTCCTCGACGCCCTCCCGGTGACCGCCAACGGCAAACTGGACCGTGCCGCGCTGCCCGCCCCCGAGTTCGCGGGCGCCGCCGCCTACCGCGCGCCGCACGACGCCCGCGAGGAGACCCTCTGCACCCTGTTCGCCGAGGTGCTGGGCGTGGACCGGGTCGGCGTCGACGACGACTTCTTCGCCCTGGGCGGCCACTCCCTGCTCGCCACCCGGCTGATCAGCCGGATCCGTACCGCACTCGGCGCCGACGTCCCGATCCGTACGGTCTTCGACTCGCCCACGGTCGCCGACCTGGCCGCCCGCATACCGGCGGAACCCACGAGCCCGGCAGGCGCCGGGGGCCAGCCCGAACTCCGCCCCGTAGCGCATCGCCCCGACCGGATCCCCCTCTCTTTCGCCCAGCGCAGGCTCTGGTTCGCCGACCGCTTCGAAGGACCGTCCGCCACCTACAACCTGCCCGTGGTGCTGCACCTCGAAGGCGCACTGGACATCCCCGCACTACAGGCCGCCGTACACGACGTAGTGGCACGCCACGAAACTCTGCGGACCCTCGTCGGCGAGGACGACGGAGTCCCGTACCAGCACATCCTGACCCCCGACGAAGTGTCCATCGACATCCCCGTCACCGACATGGACGCAGCCGATGAGGCCGTCGCTGCCGAAGTGACCCGAGCCTTCGACCTGGCCAACGAACTCCCCCTCCACGTCCGGGTGTTCAGGCAGGCCCCGGAAGACCACGTCCTCCTCCTGGTCATCCACCACATCGCGGGAGACGGCGAATCGCTCGCCCCTCTCACCCGGGACCTGGCCACCGCCTACGACGCCCGCAGGCGCGGCACGGCACCCGACTGGCCCGGGCTCCCCGTCCAGTACGCCGACTACACCCTCTGGCAGCGGGAACTCCTGGGCGACGAGAACGACCCGGGCAGCGTCCTCGCGACCCAGTCCGCCTACTGGCGCGACGAACTGGCCGGAGCGCGCCAGCCGTTGCCGCTGCCCACCGACCGCCCCAGGCCGCCGGCCGCCAGCCACCGGGGCGGCCTCGTCGACTTCACCCTCGACGCGGGACTCGCGGCGGCCGTCGAGGAACTGGCCACCGCACACCGCGCAACCGTCCCCATGGTGCTCCAGTCGGCGCTCGCGGTGCAGCTGCGCCGGCTCGGCAGCGGCGACGACATCACCATCGGCTCCCCGATCGCGGGCCGCACCGACGCCGCCCTGGCCGACCTGGTCGGCTTCTTCGTCAACACCTGGGTGCTGCGCGTCCGCATCCCCGAAGAGCTCACCTTCGCCGGGGTCCTCGACCAGGTCCGGGACAAGGCGCTGGCCGCGTACGACAACCAGCACGCCCCCTTCGAGCACCTGGTGGAACTCCTCAACCCTGACCGCTCCACCGCCCACCACCCGCTGTTCCAGGTGATGTTCGGCTGGCAGACCATCGCGCCGGGAGACTTCGAACTGACCGGCCTGCGAGCCGACTTGAAGACCATCGCCACGGACACCGCGAAGTTCGACCTGTTCCTCACCATGGCCGACGTCCCGGGCCAGGGCGTGCTCGGCAGCCTCGAATACGCCACCGACCTCTTCGACCGGTCCACCGCCGACGGCATCGCCGCCGGATTCGTCCGTACGCTGCGGAGCCTCGTCGCCCGCCCGGACACCCCGCTAGGCGCGGCCGCCGCCGTCCGCGACGAGACACGGACCACCACCATCCGGGGCACCGAGGTCGACCTGACCCAGGTCGAGGCCGTGCTCGCCGCGCACCCCGGCGTCGCCCAGGCGGCGGCGGCCCCGCACACGGGCCGCGGCACCGGCCGCAGGCTGATCGGCTACGTCGTTCCCGCGAAGACGGCGGGCGCCGAAGCCAGCATGGACTTCACCGCCGGCCTCTCCTCCACGGAGCTGCGCGCCTACGCCTGCGAGCACCTGCCCGAGCACGCGGTCCCCTCCGACTTCATGGTGCTCGACAGGATGCCCCTGACCCCGGACGGCGAACCGGACCGCGCGGCCCTGCCAGAACCGGTCCTCACCGGCGGCACCTACCGGGCACCACGGACCGCCGTGGAGACAACCCTGGCAGGGGTGTACGCCGAGGTGCTCGGCGTGGACCAAGTCGGCATCGACGACGACTACTTCCTCATCGGCGGCGACAGCATCCGCTCGATCCAGGTGGTGTCCCGGGCGAGAGCGCAGGGCGTGGAGATCACCCCGCGCCACATCTTCGAGCACCGTACCGTCGCCGGACTGGCCGCAGCGGTGGCCGGAACGGCCGGGGACACCGACACGCTCACGGAGCTCGCGGGCGGCGGCGAGGGCTGGATGCCGCTGCTCCCGATGGCCAAGTACCTCCTGGAACTGGGCGCAGGCTCCGACCGGTTCGCGATGACCACGGTCGTCGACCTGCCCGAGGGCATAGACGAGCCGGGCCTGCATGCGACGCTGGGGGCGGTTCTGGACCGTCATGATGTGCTGCGTTCGCGGCTGGTGCCCGGGGGGATGGAGGTCGGGGGTCCTGCGGATGTGGCGTCCCTGGTCTTTTGTGCGGGCGAAGATGCTGATCTGCGGGTGGAGTTGGATGCTGCGACGGGTCGGCTGGATCCGGTGGCGGGTGTGATGGCGCAGTTCGTGTGGTTCGTGGATGCGGGTCGGCTGCTGGTGGTGCTGCATCATCTGGTGGTGGACGGGGTGTCGTGGCGGGTGCTGCTGCCGGATCTGGCGGAGGCATGGCGCCGGATCAAGTCCGGAGCGCGGCCGGAGCTGCCGGGTGTGGCGACGTCGGTACGCCGCTGGGCGCACGCCCTGCGCGAGGAGGCGTCCAGTGAGTCCCGTACCGCAGAACTCCCCTTGTGGCGCTCGATAGTTGAAGGAGGCGAGCCTCTCATCGGGGCGAGGGAACTGGACCCCGCCGTAGACGTCCAGTCGACGGTCGACAGCATCGAAACTCGGGTCTCACCTGCGGTGACGGAGGTGTTGCTGACGGGGTTGCCGGCGGTGTTCCGTAGTGGTGCGGCGGATGGTCTGCTGGCGGGTCTGGCGTTGGCAGTGGCCAGGTGGCGCCGGGGCCGGGGCGTGGGGGAGTCCTCGCTGCTGGTGCGCCTGGAAGGGCACGGCCGTGAGGAGGGTGTGGTCCCGGGGGCGGACTTGTCGCGCACGGTGGGCTGGTTCACGAGCATGTTCCCGGCGCGTCTCGACATCGAAGGTGTGGATCTGGACGAGGCGTTCGCGGGCGGCCCGGCAGCGGGTGCGGCCGTCAAGGCGGTGAAGGAGCAGCTGCTCGCCATTCCCGACAAGGGTATCGGTTACGGCCTGCTGCGTTGCCTCAACGACGAGACGGGCCGGCAGCTGGCCCCGTACTCCACCGGGCAGATCGCCTTCAACTACCTGGGCCGTTTCTCCTCCACCGACATGCCCGAAGACCTCCGCGGCCTCGGCTGGACCGAAGCCCCCGACACCGCCGGAATCGTGGCGGACTTCGACCCCGGCCTCCCCGCACTCGCGGCCCTGGACGTGAACGCCTACGTCACCGACGCCGAGCGGGGCCCGGAGCTGCGGGCCAGGTTCGACTTCCCCACGGGGGTGCTGTCGGCCGATGAGGTAAGGGAGTTGGCGGACCTGTGGTGTGCCGCGCTGGAAGCGCTGGCCGCACACACCAAGCAGCCCGACGCGGGGGGCCTCACCCCCTCCGACGTCCCCCTGGTGACGGTCCGTCAGAGCGAGATCGAGGCGTGGGAGAACCGCTATCCATCCCTCACCGACATCTGGCCGCTCACGGCTCTCCAATCGGGGCTCCTCTTCCACGCCCTGCTCGCCGGCACAGCGTTCGACGCCTACCACGTCCAGATGGTCTACCACCTGTCCGGCGACGTGGACCCGGCACGGATGCGGGCCGCAGGACAGGCGCTCATCGACCGGCACCCCACCCTCCGCACCGCCTTCGTCAGTGACACGTCCGGCGACCGGGTGCAGCTGGTCCTCGACGACGTAACCCTGCCGTGGCAGCAGACCGACCTGAGCGGGCTCGAAGCCTCTGAGCGGGAAAGGGAGTTCAAGCGGCTCCTCGCCGACGACCAGGACGCACACTTCGACCCGGCGGCACCGCCCCTGCTGCGCATGTCCCTGGTGACGCTCGCCCCAGGCCGCTCCGAGCTCGTCTTCACCGCCCACCACGTCCTCTTCGACGGCTGGTCGCTGCCCCTGCTCACGGAGGACCTGCTGCGGCTGTACGGGACGGGCGGCGACGCATCGGCCCTGCCCGCGCCCGCCGCGTACCGCGACTTCCTGCGCTGGCTGTCCGCACGGGACCGGAAGCGCTCCGTCGCGGCCTGGGCCGCCGAACTCGACGGGATCGACGAGCCCACCCTGCTCGCCCCCGCCGCCCCTGCCGCTTGTGACGCGGACCCCGGCGACACCGGGCAGCTGGAGGTCCCGATCCCGGCCGGCGTCGCCGCCGAGATCTCCCGGCGGGCCGCCGAACTGGGCGTCACGCTCAACACGGTGGTGCAGGGCGCCTGGGCGCTCGTACTGGCCGGGTTGATGGGCCGTCAGGATGTGGTGTTCGGGGCCACGGTGTCGGGTCGCCCCGCCGAAGTGCCGGGCGTGGACTCCATGGTGGGCCTCTTCATCAACACTCTTCCCGTACGGGTCGCCATGTCGCCGTGGGACAGCATCGGCACCCTGCTGACCGGCCTCCAGGACCGGCAGGGCGCGCTGCTCGACCACCACCACACCGGGCTCGCCGACATCCACCGGGCCACAGGGCTGCCGGTGCTCTTCGATACCGTCACGGTCTTCGAGTCGTTCCCCGTCGACCGCGCGGGCATCGGCGAGGCGAACAAGTCGGCGGGCATCGAGATCACCGCCGCGACCTCCGCGAACGGCACCCACTACCCGCTGGGCGTGGCGGCCACCGCCGAACCCAGCCTCCGGGTGGTCCTGCAGTACCAGCGCGACCGGTTCGATGCGGGGACGGCCGAGGACATCGCGGACCGGTTCGCCCGGGTCCTGCACCAGGTGGCGGCCGATCCCGGTACCCCGGTCGGCGCGGTCGACGGACTCGCCCCGGCCGGGCGGGAGCGGCTGCTGGCCGACCTCAACGACACCCCGCCCACCGAGATACGGACACCCCAGGGGACGGTTGCCGAACTGTTCGCCGCACAGGCGGCTGCGACCCCGGACGCGCCCGCGGTCGTCTCCGAGGAGGCCACGCTGACCTACCGCGAGCTCGATACCCGGGTGAACCGCCTCGCGGCCCGGCTGACCCGGCGCGGCGTGGGCCCCGAGGCGGTCGTGGCGGTCGCGCTGCGCCGCTCACCCGACCTGGTGGTGGCGCTGCTCGCGGTGGCCCGGGCGGGCGGCGCGTACCTGCCCGTCGACCCGACCCTCCCGGACGAGCGGATCGCCTTCATGGCGGCGGACTCCGGGGCGGGGCTGGCCCTGGTGGACGCGACCACGACGGACCGGCTCGCCCCCGTCCCCGTCCTCCAACTCCGCATCGACGAGCCCGAGTCGGACCCCGGCGGCGACGCGGCTACCGCACCGGCGGCCGTGCTCGACTCCACCGCGTACATCATCTACACCTCGGGCTCGACCGGCCGTCCCAAGGGCGTCGCTGTCACCCACCGCGGCATCGCCGCCCTGGCCAGGGGCCATGTGGAGCGGCTCGGCGTCACGCCGGAGAGCCGGATGCTGCAACTCGCATCGCCCAGCTTCGACGTATCGCTCTGCGAGTTGTTCACGGCCCTGCTCTGCGGCGCGGCTGTGGTCACCGCCGACGTGACCCGCCTGGCCCCGGGCACCCCTCTCGCCGATACGATCGCCGCCCATGCGGTGACCCACGCGATGATCCCGCCCGCGATGCTCGCCCTGGTCCCTGCCGATGCGCTGTCCACGGTGGAGTCGCTGGTGGTCGGCGGCGAGGTCACCCCGCCCGAACTGGTGGCCGCCTGGGCGCCGGGCCGCTCCATGGTCAACGTCTACGGGCCGACCGAGACCACGGCGTGCGTCACCATGAGCACCCCGCTTGCCCCGGACACCGGACTGCCGCCCATCGGCCGCCCGACCCCCGACACCCTCCTCTACGTCCTGGACCAGGCGCTGCGCCCGGTACGGCGGGGCACGGCCGGCGAGCTGTACATCGCGGGCCCGGGCGTGGCCCGCGGCTACGTCGGCCGCCCCGGCCTGACGGCGGAGCGCTTCGTACCCTGCCCGTTCGGGCCGCCCGGCGAGCGCATGTACCGCACGGGCGACATGGTGGTGACCGGCCAGGACGGCCAACTGGCCTTCCAGGGGCGGGCCGACGGCCAGGTGAAGATACGCGGCTTCCGCGTCGAGCTCGGCGAGGTCGAGGCGGCCCTGCTGGCCCACCCCGCCGTCGCCCGGGCCGCGGTGATCGTGGACGACCGCGACGGCGACCGACGCCTGGCCGCGTACCTCGTGCCGGGCACCACACCCCCGGACGGCGCACTCCCCGCGGAGCTGCGCCGCCACCTGCGCGCCCGCCTGCCGCAGTACATGGTGCCCTCGGCACTCACGGTCATCGGCGAACTGCCCTTCACCCGCAACGGCAAGCTGGACCGCAGCGCGCTCCCGGCACCGGACTACGCGGGAGCGTCGAGCGGACGCCCCGCCCGCACACCCCGGGAGGAGATCCTGTGCGGCCTGTTCGCCGAGGTGCTGGGCATCGGCCGGATCGGCATCGACGACGGCTTCTTCACCCTGGGCGGCCACTCGCTCCTCGCCACCCGGCTCATCAACAGGATCCGCGTCGTGCTCGGCGTCGAACTGCCGCTGCGTACGGTGTTCCAGTCGCCCACCGTCGCCGAACTGGCCCGGCACCTGGAATCCGGGGGATCCGAAGGAGACGACGGCGGTACGACTCCGCCGGCCGACGCGTTCGCCCCGGTCCTGCCCATCAGAGTGGTCGAAGCGGACGGCCCCGGCACGGAACCCCTGTGGTGGATCCACCCCGGCGGCGGCATCTGCTGGCCCTATCTGGGCTTCGCCGGACTGCTCCCGGCGGACCGCCCGGTCTACGGCATCCAGGCGAAGGGCTTCGACGGGAAGACCCCGCTGCCCGGCTCCATCGACGACATGGTGGCCGACTACACCGCGGAGATCCTCGCCGTACAGCCGCAGGGCCCGTACCACCTCATGGGACTCTCCATCGGCGGCACCCTCGCCCACGCGATAGCGGCGGAACTCCAGCGGCAGAAACACGAAGTGGCCCTGCTCGCCCTGCTCGACAGCGCTCCCGGCAGCCATCTGCGGGAGCAGGCGCCGCCGACGGCGACAGAAATCCGGGAGTACTTCACCGAGCACCTCACCGGCGTCTCGGGCACGGCGGACGGCGAGGAGTTCCTGACGAACGCGGTGTCCGTCATCGTCAACCACACCATGCTCATGCCGGAGTTCCACCAGCCCGTCTTCCGTGGCGATGCCGTCTTCTTCAACGCGGTGCCGAAGCCCGAAGGAACCTTCGCCGGCCTGTGGCGGCCCTACATCCGGGGCACGGTGCACGAACACGACATCGACAGCGCGCACGGCGACATGTATCTGCCCGGACCGGCCGCCGAGATCTGCCGGATCATCGGCGAATCAACGAGGGGAAAATTCCGTGGAAACGCGTGAACCTGAAATGTACGACGTCGTGGGGATCGGATTCGGACCCTCGAACCTGTCGCTCGCCGTCGCGCTGGAGGAGCAGCGTACGCCGCTGAAGACCGTCTTCTTCGAACGGCGGCCGTCGATCAGCTGGCACCCCGGGATGCTGATGTCCGGCGCCAAGATGCAGGTCTCCTTCCTCAAGGACCTCGCCACCTTCCGCAACCCCGTCTCGGAATTCAGCTTCGTCTCGTACCTCCATGAGATGGGACGGCTGGCGCGCTTCGTCAACAACCAGGACTTTTTCCCGTCCCGGCAGGAATTCCACGCCTACCTGGAATGGGCCGGGGCGAAGGTGGCGCACCGCGTCACGTACAACGCGCAGGTCACCGCGGTCCGTCTGCCCGAGCCGCACGCCTCGGGTCCCGCGGACCATCTGCGACTCGAAGTGACCGATCCCCGAAGCACCGGCGGCACGCGCCTGGTCGGCGCCCGCAACGTCGTCATCTCGACCGGACTCGTCCCCAGGATGCCCCCCGGGATCGAGCGCGGCGAATCCGTGTGGCACAGCTCGGAGTTCCTGCACCGCCTGA
The DNA here is from genome assembly GCF_053597395.1 of Streptomyces sp. NPDC001415. Classification (NCBI taxonomy): domain Bacteria; kingdom Bacillati; phylum Actinomycetota; class Actinomycetes; order Kitasatosporales; family Streptomycetaceae; genus Streptomyces; species Streptomyces sp. NPDC001415. The sequence continues at coordinate 2,420 of NZ_JBSFIE010000031.1, read as the reverse complement.
AGGAGCGGGACACCGACGGGCTGAGGCGGGTGGCCGTGGTCGGCGCGGGCCAGAGCGCGGCGGAGATCGTCCGCTATCTGCACGACAACGTGCCGGGCGTCAGCGTCTCCGCGATCCTGCCTTCGTACGGCTACTCCATCGCCGACAACACCCCCTTCGCGAACCAGGTCTTCGACCCGGATGCGGCGGATGAGTTCTACCGGGGCTCGCACCGCTCCAAGGAAGCGATCTGGCACTACCACAAGAACACCAACTACTCGGTGGTCGACAACGAGGTGCTCAGCGACCTCTACCAGCGCGCGTACGCCGACGAGGTCGGCAACGAGGGACGGCTGGACTTCATCAACCTGGCCAGGGTCGTCGACGTCAAGCAGGGCCCGAACGACACCCGGGTCACGGTGCACTCGCTGGCGGGCGAGGAGTCGTACGACCTCGATGTCGATGTGCTGGTGTGCGCCACCGGCTACGACCCGATGGACCCCACCGAGATCCTCGGCGACCTCGGCGCCCACTGCCTCCAGGACGACGAGGACAGGTACCGGGTCACCCGGGACTACCGCCTGGTCACCACCGACGCACTGCGGTGTGGGATCTATCTGCAGGGTGGCACCGAGCACACCCACGGACTGTCGTCCTCGCTCCTGTCGAACCTGGCCGTCAGGAGCGGCGAGATAGCAAGTTCCATCCTGGACAGCCGAGTTGCAGAAGAAGAGATGGGGATACGCGTATGAGCACGAATCCGTTCGACGACGAGAACGGCCGCTTCCACGTCCTGGCCAACGATGAGGACCAGCACTCACTGTGGCCGGTGTTCGCCTCGGTGCCGGACGGCTGGCGCATTGTATTCGGCGATGACACCCGCCCGAAGTGCCTTGAGTACGTGGAGGCGAACTGGACCGACATGCGGCCCAAGAGCCTCCAGCGGGCCATGGCCGAGGACTGCGGCTCGGAGTGAAGAGACTGGTGGCCGCGAGCCGCGCCTGGCGGGCGGTGGGCCAGGTCTTCGCGCTCTGGAGCGTCTCCCTCTTCATGGATGCGTTCCAGCTTTCCGCGGCGGCGTTGTCTGCGGAGCTGCCGACGGCGCTCATGCTCTGGGTCACGCCGGCCGCTTCGCAGGCGTCCGCGAACGCCTTGGACGTGTACTGGGCGATCCGCGATCGCTGTGGAGAATGCGCCCATCGACGTTGCCCTTGCCGGAAATCTCGTCCGTGCAGGTCAGGCCGTATTCTGGTACTCGTGGAGGATGCCGCCGAGGCGATCGCGTCGTCGTATGTCGAGGCGGTCTATGACGTCCGGATCGGTGATCGGCACCGGCAACGGTTGCAGCGGGCGGGTGTTGGCGATGCCCTGATGGGGCCGGTGGGAGTTGTAGAAGTCTTCGAACTCCCGCAGCGCGTGCAGCAGGTGGCGCTGGTTCCAGATCAAGGTGCGGTCCAGCAGCTCGCGTCGGCGGCCACGTACCCGGTTGGTGACTTCGCTGGCCACGGGCGTGTGACAGATCCGTTGGTGATCACTAGATGGGCAGGGCGTTGACGTGCGGGTCTAGTGATCGCTTCAGGACGTGTGGCGGTGGTGGGGTGCGTTTGGGCGACCTGCGGGCGAGGGACCGGCCGTAGCAAGGTAATCACCGGGGCGCGGAGCGCCGCTGTGCTGGAGGTGAGTGGCCGTCAGCCGGCCGGGCGCTGGAACACGGGGGTTCGGTTTACCCCACCCTTCGGTTTCGTGCTGGCACGATCGATTGGGCGCCGTGGATCGGTGAGCCTGGGTCTATGAACATCACACAGCAGCACACCGCCCCTACCCGTCCCCGTCCCGTGCCGGCCCGCCTGGTGTTCAGGGCCGGCGGGAAGCCAGTCTGGGCTGCGGCCTGGCACGGGATCACACTGTTTCCGTTCTCGCTGGGACGCCTGGTCAGGGGGCTGGTCCGTGGGCAGTGGCGCACCGCGCTGCGTGGTCTGTGCGGCACCGCTCTGGGAGCCGGTGGCTGGTTCATCGCGGTCATCACCGGAATGGCTGCCCTCAATGGTGCTCTGTACCCCCTCGTGGACGCGCACGACTACCAGCACTCCTGGGGCGGGCCGACGCTGATGGGAGCCTGGGCCGCACACGCGGTGCTGGCTGTGCCGCTCGTCCTCGCCACCGCCTGGGCACTGCGCGGCCTGGCCGCCCTGGACACGTACAACCAGCAAGAGCTGAGCGGTGCCCAGCGCCGCTGGTGGCCGGTGCCCCTCTCGCTGGCGGTCACCTTCGGGGTGGCCCAGCTCGTGCAGGCGTGGGCCAGCCAGAGGTGAGCCCGGAAATCCGGCAGCATGTCGACGACGGCTTAGAGCCTGTGTCTAAACCCCGTCCGGATCAGGCCGGGGCGTCTGGTGCGTGCGATCGCAAGGCGCCGGAAGGTCCTCGTAGCGGAGCTACTAGGG